>NZ_DCYU01000044.1:0-31796 GCF_002331165.1 Pseudoalteromonas sp. UBA2102 | reverse complement strand
TTGCTCGGTTTTTACTTAGCCCACTAGGTTACAAACCTCGCGCCGCGATTAAATAGCCCCTAGTTTGAACAAATTTTAATCCGCAAAGGTCAACAGACCCTTAGAACATTAAACAGGATTGTGCATGCTTCGCTTATTACAAACACTACTTGCCACCAGCCTACTATTTACAGGTTTTATGGCGCAAAGTTACGAAATTGAAGATTTAGGCGATGGCCTCCACCGCTTTATTGACGACAGACACCGCTCGGTATTTTTAATCACCCCACAAGGTGCAATAGTTACCGACCCACTTAATAAAAAAGCTGCCACGTGGTTAATGGAGCAAATTAAAACTCGCTATAACGTACCCGTTAAATACGTTGTATACAGCCATAATCACAGCGACCATATTTACGGCGCAGAGGTATTTAAAAGCCCGCACACAACCTTTGTTGCGCACAAACTTACCGCGCAAGATATTAAAAACACGAAAATAAAAACGGTTATGCCTAACCTTACTTTTGATGATGAACTAATACTTAGCCTTGGCGGCTCAATCTTAAAACTTAACTACCACGGCCCTAACGATGGCCGAGGCTCAGTAAGTATGCTGTTCGAAAAACAAAAAACATTATTTGTAGTCGACTGGATAGTTATTGGCAGAATGCCATGGCAAAAACTATGGAGCTACGATATTCAAGGTATGATTAATTCAACCCAAGCGGTTTTAAATTACGACTTTAATACCTTTGTGGGCGGCCATGCCGATATGGGTAATAAAGCCGATGTTGCACGTTATTTAAGTTATATAGAGCAACTGTACAACAAAGTAACCGCAGCAGCGCTTGCAGGGCAAAGCCTAGAGCAAATAAAACAAAACGTTAAGCTCGATGAATTCTCAGATTTAAAGCAATATAAAGCATGGCTGCCACTTAATATTGAGGGCGTATACGAGCGCCTTATGGAAGAGTCGGGCATGGGCTGGCGCAGCGATTTATAAATTGTATGTGTATGCATTTGTAGCTTAAATGCAAGTGCATACGTATTCACATTGAATTAACAATGCAAGCTTGTGATAGTGCACTTTTTGTATGCTAAGGCGCCACCATGAAATTAGTTGCTTTACTGTTTAGCCTATCAATATTTGTAGTGCATACCAGCTATGCAAACACGCCCAAGGTGCAAGTAAGCAAGGGCCATATTGAGGTGATCGACAATATAGAATCACAGTTTTTAAAAAACCGTTTTTTAAATGTATGGCTACCGCCAGGTTACAACAAAAACACCACCTACGATGTACTTTACATGCACGATGGCCGCATGCTGTTTGATGCCAATAGCACATGGAACAAGCAAGAATGGCGCGTAGATGAAGTAGCCGGCTCATTAATAGAGCAAGGCAAAGTACGCCCATTTATTGTGGTAGGCATTCCAAACGCCGTTGAAAACCGCCACAGCGAATACTACCCACAACAACCGTTTGAGGCCTTGAGCAAACAAAAGCAAAATGCCCTATACCAGTTAGAAAAATACCCAGGCCACAAATTATTTGCCTCTAAGGTGTACTCAGACAACTACTCACGCTTTTTAGTTAAAGAAGTTATTCCTTACATAGAGTCTAACTACAACGTAAACAAAGGCGCGCAGCACCGCTATATTGGTGGCTCTAGCATGGGTGGGCTTATATCGTGGTATACACTACTTAATTACCCTAACGAATTTGCCGGCGCTATTTGTATGTCGACCCACTGGCCGGGTATTTTTAGCCACGACGACGAAGTATTTGCCGAGTTTAAAAATTACATTGCCAACAACATCGCAAAGCTGAGTAACCAAAAAGTGTATTTTGATTACGGCGACAGCACTTTAGATGCCATGTACCCTAAGCTACAAGCGCAAATTGATGATTTATTTATGGCGCAACAATACCCAGCAAAGCTATGGCAAAGCCAGTATTTCCCGGGGGAAGATCACACCGAAAACGCGTGGGCAAAACGCTTACACATTCCCCTTGAGTTTATGTTTAGAAAAACCAAGCAAGCTGCCCCGAATAATCATTTACAAGTATTATCCTATCAGTAATCACAAAAAAGCGGCTTAATGTTTACTACGTTAAGCCGCTTTTTTAATAGACTTTTAAACCGTTTTAAAACGTAGGTCGGAAGCGCAGCACCGTCCGACAATTAACGGCGCTTAAAGCTCATTAGTCTTACCAAGCATTCATAGGAACCTCTAAAGGAACTTGGCTACCATCCTCATTTTCTAAAACTAACTGTAAGATGTCCCCTGACTCCTTTCGCATTAATTTTTTTGCTTTACTGGCAGGGCAGCCCGGAATTTTACAGCCTTCTATAGAAATAATTTTTTGCCCTGCAACAATCCCTGCTTTTTCAGCGGGTGAATTAGGCTTTACGTTTTCAATAATAAATGACATTACTTTTGGGCTAAAAAAGCCATCCGCCCCAACGTTCCCTACAACTCCAAGCTTCACTTCTTCTGCTGCCAAGGCATTAAAAGAAATAATTGATATTAAAATAATTATAATTTTGAACATAAAAATAAACACTCCATGTTATCCAACACTAAATATGTTGGTATCGTTTTTTGTATTGTTTGCTAAATATATGACTATTAATCATTCTCTGGGTCGCCGCGTTTGTTATATCGCTCTTTGAATGACTCATAGTCTTCGCTTTCAAGTAATAAAACATTTTGTAAAGTATAACTAGCCGCACCATATGTAAAATCAGCTGAAACAGAAACACTTTCCCCTATTTCAAAATCAGAACGATTAAACCCGCTAATTTCAGACTTGTTTATAGCAGCACACAACGAAGCTAACTTCTTTGGACCACTATTAATACTTATGCATAACTCAGATATTGGTTGGCCTTGCTGATCAACTTCGGGATACATTAGTATTATCCAGCTATCGTCCAAATTTTCACTATTTCCATCAACTAGTCGATGAATGTGTAATTTTTTTGCTTCATCTGAGCTCAATACATTTTCAGAAATAACAAGCGATGTGTTTTCAGCACTACATACCCAAAATGGGCAAAGTAATATAAAAACTAAAAGTATCTGCATACATCTCCTAAAATAAAACATTCAATAATCGCAACTAGTTTGTACTGGATTGCCCTGATTACTATAGAGCAATTTCCCATTCCCAGTTTCACACTCCACTATCGCATACTATTCAATCAAATGTTTAATTTCACATAAAAAACCGCGCTAACACTTTATAAAAAGCCTTAGCGCGGTTATTAATACTTGAAACCTAATTAACCTAATAACTAACTAAAATCGACCACCACTTCATAGCGCCCTGGCATGTCGTTTACATCGTAAACCCAGCCGTGGCGTTTAATTATTTTTTCGCTTAATTGCAGGCCTAGTCCGTACCCTATGCTGGCGTGTTTTGCTGAAGGCGAGCTCGCTTTAGGGGTATCATCTTGCTTACTACAATTAACAATAGTGACTTTACTGCCTTGCTGCGTAATGTGTACTTGGCCAAATTGGGTATGTTGGTAGGCATTACGAATTAAATTAGTCAGTACAATGTGGCACGCAGTAGCATCGGTGGTAATAACGCTCTCTTGTTGGGTGTTTAAAACCACCTCAACGTGCTTAGCATTAAGCAAGTAGTTAAGCTCATTACTCAGGGTCGTTATTTTATCACTAAGGTTTACAGGTTCTGGACTACTTCGCTGATCTTCGTTGCGGCTTAGCCATAATAACGTATCGGTTAAATCGCTCATGGTTAAACCGGCGCGCTCTATACGCTCAAGTGTAAGCTGTTGTTTATCACTTAACGGGGCTTTTTCGCTCAGCCGATTGAGTAGCTCAACGTTACTGCGAATAACCGAAATTGGCGTACGTAGCTCGTGGCTGGCATAGCTTAAAAAGCGCTGCTCGCGCTCTACGCTTTCATTCGCCGAAAGTAAGCTGCTGCGTATTAATGTGGCTAAAGTGTTTAGTTCGTTATATGTAAAATCGGGCGGTGTTTGCTGCAGATTAGTTTGGTTTAACGATTTAGCCCAACCCCTTAACGACTCCACTGGCTTGGCTATTTTTTTCATTACCATAAACAAAAAAAACGCAAATAACACAATGGCAGCAATGCCTGTAATGGCAATCCAAAGCATGCGTTGTTCGGGCTCTATATTAGCGAGTAATTGTGGTTTGTCTTTTTCGAGCATAATGCGCGATATATAACGCGGCTCGCCTTCGGGGCTTGGATAATACACCACAAAAAATAAATTTTGCGGCATAGAAAACATCGATGGCCTGTCTTTTGTTTTATGCAAAAGCCCCACCTCTGTTGGTTTTTTAAAACGCTGCTGAATTGACGCAGGCATGTCTTCCCAGCGGCTTGCAATATTAAAGCCCACCAGCTCTTTTGTTTCCCCAGGCTTTACTTCTGTGGTTTGCGAAAGCTTTAACATAACTCCGTTTAAGCCTTTATCTAGCCCATCAATAAAGTAATTTACACTTAAAAACGAAAAGCCAATGGCCATAGCAGAGCTAAGCACCACCATACTGGCAAAAAAGTAGAGCCTTAAACTAGGCCTTATTTTCATTGTGGTTGCCCTTCATTTGCTGTTATTGCAAAGCCCACACTTGGAATGGTTTTAAGTGTAACTTGGTGTGTGGTGGCTTCTAATTGCTTACGCAAATGATGCACATGCACTTTTAAACTGTTGCTGTCGGGCTGCTCTTCGCCCCATATAGCTTGCATAATGCTACTGCGCGTAACAGGCTGCGGCGCATGGCGTACTAAGGTTTCTAGCAATTTAAATGCAATGGGCGATAACTTTAATGTTTGCCCTTCTACATCGGCACTGCGCTTTGCTAAATCTAAATTTAAATTAGCTAAGGTAAGGCGTTTTGCCTCACCACTTTTGCGCTTTGCCAGCACTTGTACTCGCGCTACTAGCTCTTTCATGGCGAAGGGTTTTACTAAATAGTCGTCGCTACCGGCGGCAAAGCCCTCTAGTTTGTTATCGAGGCTATCGCGTGCGGTCAACATTAATACCGGAATATCTTTACCTTGTTCACGCAATGTTTTGCACATTGTTAAGCCGTCCATTTTGGGCATGTTTACATCTAAAATAATCATTTGATAATCATTAATTTGCAGTAAATTTAAGCCCAAAACGCCGTTGCTTGCATGGTCACACTCAATGTCTTCTATATCGAGGTAATCAACAATTGTTGTTGCCAGGTCTATGTCGTCTTCAACCAGTAGTACGTTTATCATTAAGAGGCAGCTCCTTCGGTGCGTTTACCACTTAAAAAGTCTAACACATTGGCAAGTAAGCGCTTAATGTCTATTTGAATCATTAATAATGCCGGAATAAGGATTAATGTAATAACCGTGGCAAACAAAATACCATAACCAAGTGATGCCGCAGCAGGAATTAAAAACTGTGCCTGCATTGAGGTTTCGCTTAATAACGGCACTAAGCCCGCATAGGTTGTAATTGAGGTAAGCATTACCGCGCGCAGGCGGCTTGTGCACGACTCTACAATGGCATCGTGCGTGCTCATGCCTTCATCTTTTACCAGCTCGTTAAAGCGCGATACCAATAATAGGCTGTCGTTTACAACCACCCCACTGAGCGCCAAAATACCATTTAAAGAAAGTATGCTGATGGTTAAGTCGTTCCACCAATGGCCTAAAATAGCACCCACAATACCAAAGGGAATCGCCACCATAATCAACATAGGTTGAATGTACGATTTAAGCGGAATCGCCAGCAATACGTAAATAACTAATAACGCGGCTATAAACATAGTGGCCATTGAGCCTGTTGCTTCGTCTTGCTCTTCGGCTTCTCCGGCAAAGTGAATACTTAAGTTAGGAAATTGCGCGTTAAGCTCAGGTACTAAATCGCGGCTTAAGTTAGCAACTAATTCGTTAGATGCCACAATGTTTTTATCTACTTGTGCGCTTAAGTAAATTGCACGTAGGCCATCAATGCGGGTTATTTCATCTTGCTGATATTCGCTACTTATATTGGCTACGTTAACCAAAGGTACTACGGTGCCATCGGGTAACCTAATACGCGATTGCATTATATCGGCTGGTGTTTTACGGGCGTTTTCTGGGTAACGCACACGTACTTTTACTTCGTCTTTATCGCGCTGGTAACGCTGTACAATTGCTCCACCAAAAGCTTGTAAAACCTGCTCTGATAGGCTCGCCGTATCCATACCTAAGGCGCGCCCTTGTGCGTTTAAGGTAAATTTAAGCTGTGGCTGACCTGGGTTTAAATTATCGTCTATGCCATTAACACCAGCAGTATTTTGTAAGCGCTCTTTAAACAGTGCGCCTGCGGCCATTACGGTTTCGTCATCCCACGCTTTAAGCTCAACTTTAAAGTTATCAACCATTTTACGCGTGGCTAATACTTGTAGCTTTTTGCTGCCCTCTGGCATACCGGCAAGGCGCTGCCATTCTTGTGCAAATTCGCTTGCAGTAAAGTCGCCCTCGTTTAATAGCTCAACACTTACCGTACCGCTAGTATCGCTACTGCTCACTAATTGTAAGCTCGTTATTTCGCTCTCTTGCGAGTCAAACTTATCCATTAAATTTTGCTGGGCTTGTAGTGCACTTTGCTCAAGCGCTAACAAGTTTTTATTAGTTTGCCCATACGCTGCATCGTTTTGCATAACAAGCTCAGCGGTTACGGTATCGCCGGCAATACTTGGGAAAAAACCTACTTTTACTGCACCGGTCATAGGCATACCAACAACCAGAATAAAAAAGGCCACAAATGCAGCAACAATGGCGTATCTAAATCGTAACGAGTATTCAATAACGCGGCGGTACACTTTATCGCTAAACCAAGTTAGGCCGCTGTCGGCGCCATGCTGCACCTTTGACCACAAGCCACTAAGGCCCGACTTTAACTGGCGTTTAGTACTTACGTGGGCTAAATGCGACGGTAAAATAAGTTTTGATTCAACAACCGAAAGCAGTAAACAAATCGTCACTACGGTCGCAAACTGAGAGTAAATTTTACCTAAGTTGCCAGATACATTCGAAAGCGCAACAAACGCCGCTACCGTGGTTAATACCCCAAATATGGTAGGTACAGCCACCTTCATGGTGCCTAAAATCGTGTTATTAAGGGTGTCGCCGTGTTTTTTGCGAGTGGTGTAAATACTCTCCCCCACAACCACGGCATCGTCGACCACAATGCCCAGCGCCATAATAAAACCAAAGGTGGTCATTTCATTTATGGTCAGTGCGGTGTAGCTGTCGGTCATAAAGTACAGCGTGCCAAAAAATACAAATGGCAAGCCACCCGCAACCCATAGTGCAACGCGTACATTTAAAAATATCGCTAAAATAACAAACACCATAATAATACCGGTTACGGCATTTTTAGTAAGCAGCGATAGGCGCTCGGTGATCATGGTGCTTTTGTCGTGCCAGCTTTCAAGCTCTACATTTTGCGGTAATAAGCCCCGCTCGTGCCATGTATCAATTACGCTTTGTGCTTGCTCAACTATGGTGGTTATATCGCTATTTTCATCCATTAAAATTTCAATGCCTACGGCATTTTGTTGGTTATAACGACTTAGTGAGTTGGTATCTTCTGCGAATGTGTCGGTAACGGTTGCTACATCACCTAATTTAATTTGTGTGCCTGATTGCGTTGTAAGTAATACAATATTGGCAAAGTCGCGCTGCCAGTAAGCTTGGTCTGCCGCTTTTAGGCGCATAATTTTATTGCTATCGCGCAAGCTAGTAGAAAGCGGGCTCGATGATTCGTTGTTAATCACCTCGCTTACATCGCTAATTGTTAAACCGTAGGCTTGTAGTTTGCCTTCGTCGATTTCTACCGACATCATAGGGTCAAGCACGCCCGATTGCTCTACATCGCTAATGCCCGATTTAGCTAATAAATCGGCTTTTAGTTTTTCAACTAGGTTTTGCAACGTATGGCGGTCGGCATCACCAAATAATTGTAAGGTTAATGCGTGATCTTGCCTGCGCGCTTTGTCGATCACCGGCTCTTCGGCATCTGCCGGAAAGTTATTAATGGCATCAACTTGGTTTTTAACATCGGTGAGTAGCTCATCAAGCGAGTAATCGGTTTTTTTCTCAATGCTTACATGACTGCCGCTGGCATCGGATGTAGAGGTAATGCGCTTAATACCCGGTATGGTTTCAAGGGCTTCTTCTACTTTTAGGGCGATGCCTTCTTCTGCTTGTAAGGCATCGCCACTGTCGTAAACCACCGATACCGAAATAGTATCTGGCTCAAGGCTTGGAAACGCCTCTTTACGCAAAGTAGAAAGCGACATTATGCCCATTACTATTACGCTAATGAGTAATAAATTGGCGGCCACTGAGTTGTTAGCAAACCAGCTAATAATGCCGTGCAAAGGGTTAGTATTATTAGGTAATTGCGGTGCTTGATGCGGGCTCATTATGGCATCTCCTCAACAATTGGGTTTACTAACATATCGTTTAAGTAGCTTACGAGTGGGCGAGCCACTACACGTAAATTAGTGTGTCCTTCAATAGGAGAGATATAAACGTAATCACCGCGCTCAAATAGTTTTTGCGCTTGAATGCTCATTAACGTGTTTTGCTCGTTTACGTACCAAATTAAGCCCTCTTGCGATACTGCTGAGGCGGGTAATTTAATTACGTTGTTAAGCGCTTTACCGGCAATTTGTACCGCTAAAAATGTACCTGGTAACAATGGTGTTGCTTGCTCAAAAGGTTTGTCTAGCGCAACCACTACACTGCGCTGGCGAGAGTTATCGTCAAGATGCTGCTCAAAACGAGCAATGTAACCTTGCCACTGATTCTGTGTTGTTACATCACTTAAAATAACCTCGCCCGACTTATCGCTTGCCAGGTTTTGCCATTGGCTTAATGAAAGCGGTACGCTAATTTCTACTTTGTCGGTGCTGTTTAATGTAGCCAGTGTATCGCCAATGCTTACGTAAGTACCTAAATCTACATCGCGCGATAAAATAACAGCATCAAACGGCGCACTTATATGGGTGTTTTTTTCATCACGCTGCGCAGTTTGTAGTGCGTATTGGGCGTTATCGGCCGTTGCTTGGGCGGCTTCTAGCTGTAGCGTTCTAAATACTAAAGGCGAGCTTGGCGCTTGCGTTACACCCGAGCGCTGCCATTCACGCTTTGCTTGGTTTCCTAAGTCTTGCTCTTCTTGTAGGGCAAGTTTGGTATCTGCTAATGTGGCTTTAGCGCTCGCGACTGCTTGTAAGTATTCGGTGTTATCTATTTGTGCAAGCACTTGGCCCTTTTTAACTACATTACCGGTAGCAAATTGCTCGCTCATATTCGTTATTTCGCCCTTAACTTGTGCTTTTAAGCTAAGTGCCCAGTGTGCTTTAGCCTCACCGTGGCCGCTAACATAGGCTTGATACGTACTTGGCACAGCGTTAATAACCGATACATTGGGTGCCACAGATTTAGCCGGCTCAGGCTTTGGGCCATTTGCTTGCTGCGCCATTTTTTGGCCGTTATATGAAATAGCAAGTCCTATACAAACAATGGCAACAAGAGTTACAACAACAGGTACTGGCGAAATTTTCATGACGATACTCCAAGGCCCAAGGCAAGGCCTAAATCTATACGGTTAGTTAAAAGGGTGTAATTTATTTGGCTAAGCTGAGCTTGTAGGTCGTACACCTGCTGCTGCACGGTTAGTAAATCTAAAATATCAACCAAACCTTGCTGGTATTTGCTTTTGTAGTTGCTATAACTGCGCTTAGCACTGGCAAGTGCTTTACTAATTTGTAGCTGCTGCTGCGTTAATGATTGCTCTTGACCTAGTGCGTTTTCTACTTCGTTTACGGCGCTAAGTAGCGTGTCTTGGTATTCCCAAAAGGCTTGTTCGGCATTTAATTTTGCAATATCAACTTGCGCACGAAGTGCCCCGCCTTGAAACAACGGCGCACTTAAACTGCCTAATAAGTTCCAAACTGGGCTGGTTAATAATGCTTGGCTGGGTGTAGTTGCTAAATCGCTAAGCGATGCCGAAAGCGTAATGCTTGGCAGTAAATCTTTGTAAGCTACATCAACTAAATAACGTTTAGATTGAATATTGTAATAGGCATTTTGTAAATCGGGGCGACGCGCTAAATCTTGCTCTGGTAGCGCGCTTAGCGGCTCAATTACCTCAGGTAAAACAGAGGTAGTAGGTAAGTTTTCAAGTTTATCAACACCCACTAATAATACTAAAGCACGTTTAGCTTGCGCTATTTGCTCTTGGTAATCGGCAATAGTGGCTCGGGTAGAAGCGGTATTTGTACGCGCGGTATCAAGGGCTTCTAAATCACCTAAGCCGTATTGGTAACGCTCAACAATGCTTTGCTCGTTATTTTCTAAAACCGTTAAGCGCTGCTGCTCAATGTTAAGTAAATCTTGCTGCAAAATAATGTTTAAATACGTGCGCATCACGCTGGCTACTAAGGTGTCTTTAGCGCCTTGGTAAGTGGCCTGATTACTAGCTATGGTCATGTCTTGCGCGGCTACGTTATCAGCAATTTTTTGCCATACGTCGGCCTCCCAGCTAACCCCTAGTGATGAGCTGTACTGCGTGCCGGTTGTTTCGTTGCGCTGGGCGTCAAAATCGGCATCTACACTAAACCACTGGCTTGCTGCGGTAACATCGCGCTGTGCATAGGCAAGTTTTAGCGCCACATGCACCTGGTTAAACGAAGGATTATTTGCAACGGCTTGGTTAATAAGCGAATCAAGCCCCGCTATATTCACTAAATCAGTGATATAACTTACCTCGGTTGCATCATCTTGTGTGTATTGCCAATTTGCATGCTGCTTTAGCGATTGCTCGGTGCTATTACCTGTATAGCTTGGCTGGCTACTACACGCAGCTAGCGTGCAGCTAAGTGCAAGCAATAAAACCGTTGAGCGCTTTTTAAAATAAACCATTTAACTGTGCCTAATTTACATCATTACACACAGTGTATTAGGGCAAGGGTTAAGGATGGGTTAAAAGGGGTTAACTTACTTTAGACAAATTAGTATTTGCCTCGTTTAGCCAAATTACGTAGCCTTTGGCAAAAATATTCACTTAAAACTCATATGCATAAATTAATTTTTACCCTTTTTTTAATACTCCCTACGTTATTGCAGGCTCAAGTAACCTTAAGTGATAAAACCATTATATACAGTGGCCAAATCAACAAACAAAATAACAATACGGCAGCTGAGCTTTTAAAAACTAACCCTACAATTAATACATTTACTATTACCAGCGGCGGCGGAAACATAGATTTAGGGATGGACTTAGCCGAGTTAATTTTGGCGCATAAGCTAACGGTAAACATAAAGCAGTTTTGCTTTTCGTCGTGTGCTAATTATGTGTTGCTTGCTGGCCACCCTACTACAATTGAGCCCAATACAATTATTGGCTGGCATGGGGATGCAGCCTCAGCTAAATGGTTAGATAGTGATATTGATGCCATGGTAAAGCACTTAAAAGAGCCACAAAAAAGCCAAAAGTGGCAAACATTACGCGCCCATTACGATGAGGTAATTGCTAAAGCAAGCTTGCGCGAAAAAGCCTTTTACACAAAGCTAAATGTAAATCACGACCTACTCACGGTAGGGCTAAAACCCAGTTTACGCAGCGCCGCCATAAAGCAACGTGCGCGAGGCTGGACGTACTCACCTAAGGTGCTTAACTATTTTGGAATTAGCAATATTAGCTATAATAATTGGCAACCTCGGTCAGCTAAAAATTTTCCGCTGCTTATTATTAGCGACTTAAACTAATAACCATACCCCCACTTTACTAATCTCATTTTTACTCATAATAAAGCCCTGTTAATAGCAGGGTTTTGTGTTTTAGCTGCCTTATAAGTACTTTGTGGATACTCACTATTAATATGACAAATACTTTGCACACTTTAAAATCTAATTGATATGCGTTATCATTCGCAACATCATTAACTTTTAATATTAACAATAATGAACAAGCTAATTAAATTTACCCCAATATTATGCGCGCTTGCGTTGGCTGGTTGTGGCGGTGGCTCGGGTAATACTGCTCCACAGTTTTCTCAACCTAATTTAAGTTTTACTGTAAACGAAGACACCACTTTTTCAGGCCAAGTAACAGCCACCGACGATGAAGCCTTAAGCTATACGCTTGCCAATGCACCAAGCAATGGCATCATAGCAGTTGAAGCAAACGGTGAATTTACCTACACACCATTTAGTAATTATTTTGGAGAAGACACAGCAACCATTAGCGCAAGCGATGGCAGCTTAACGGCAAATTTAGTGATACGTTTTAGCGTAGAAAATGTTAATGATGCCCCGCAGCTACTAACTACTAATGTATTTGTCACCTCTTCAACCACCACTCAAGGGGTTATTACTACACAAGACTTAGATGGCGACACCGTAACTATTAGCTTAATAACACCACCGAGTAATGGCGTAATGAGCATAAATAGCACCACGGGTGAATTTACCTATGAGGCTCAATCTCTAAGCAGCATTGATGAGCAATTTGAAATTAGCTACACAGATGGTCTAATTAGCGAGCCGTTAACTGCAATTATTTCACTAAGCCCTTCTTATGTAACTAACGAAGATAAACTTAATTATTATTACAGCTCTAGTCTGTCGCACTTAAAACAAGCCGACGAGTTAAGCGCAAATATTGCCGATGAACTTTCTCGATATGAGGTATACGCAACCCAAGCTGCGGCCTATGCACGTGCAGGATTTTTAGATACTGCTAACGACTATTTAGCGCTTATAAACGAGCAAACAGCGCGTTCTTCGGCACTAAAAGATGTGGCACAAGCACTAGACGAAATAGGCCAAACAGAACAAGCAAACGATTACCGTGACCAAGCGGTGGCGGCCTACAACCAATACTTAGCTGATAAAGGCTTTGATAACATTGCCTCATCAGACGCATCAGCCCTTTATTCTTTAGTAAAAAGCTATTTAGCTGCTGATCAAGTTTCGCAAGCAAGTAATTTGTTAAATACAATTTCATTATACGCAGAGCAAGTACGCGAAGGCGAATACACCTCAAGTTATGGCTACTTTTTAAATGGCGTACGCTTATCAATAGATGACGCTCTACAAAGCTATGCGCAAAGCCTAGATGAAAGCGATTTAACGCAAGCCAAATTGCTAGCTAATAACTACGCGCAACTTGCAGTAAAAACAGGTTACAGGCTAGTACGTAGCGGCGAATACGAAGGCCAGCCATACGAGCAATACAAAACGCTACATGGTGCATGGGCTGCGCAATACCTTTATAGAGCTGGCGAATTTGAAGCGGCAAAAGACTATACTAACCAAGTACTTGCCATGTATGGTTCAACGGGTTTTGATAGTAACTACGCATACTCTGCATCGCCTTACAGCGCCGCTACTTTAGATAACTACACTTATCCTATTCAATTTTTAGCAGGCTTAATTGAAGGCCTTTACCAAAGCGACGAAAACCCAGCAATAACGCTATCAGACAGCGAAACCGATATAAACAACGCGCAAGAGCAAGTGTATGGTTTTAATATAGCTAATCGCCTGCTTGGTGGGGAAGATATAACGAGTGCCGCAGCTCAAGCTCGCAGCTTTTTTACAGAAAATGGTGATTACAACGAATTTTTTAGAGCGCTAACATCGCTTGATAACGTCCCTGGCACAGGCCTAATTTTAAGTGAAGCCGGCAGAAACGATCTAGCACAGCAAGTATTTACCTATGCTGGCGACTTTATAGCCTCAGATGACTACATAAGCAAAGAATCATCAACCACGCTTTTAACCGGTTCCAAGGGCTGTAAATTGTTAGTTGATTTAACTGCGCAAGTCGGTGGCGATACAGCAAATGCCGCTAATAAATGCTTAACCATGCTTAATACGCTCAATGCAGGCGATATACGTACGCTAAGTAATACCTCATCAATTACAGCTCATAATCAAGTAATAGTATCGCTTATTAAAGGCGGCTTATCGGAGCAAGTAGCTGGTGTACACAATCAACTCCTTAGCTACATTGCCCTAGATGAAGATACCGAAGACAGGTTTGAAGCCCGCTTAGAAACCTTAGGTTACTTAGTTAATGCAAACCAAACATCACTGGCAAGTACCACTTTAAATGATGCTATTACTGAAATAACCCCTGAGCTAAATGCATTAACAAGCGATCAGCTAGAAACTATTTTAGCCGCTGTTAAAGCCGAAGTAATTGGCTTAGAAGAAGCTCAAACAGGTGAATTTGAACGTTATTCTATGCTTTCAAGTATGGGCACTAACGCGGCGAATATTAGCGATTTTTCAGCAAACTATAGCAATGCAAAAACACAAGCTAGCACGCTTTTAAATACGCTTGAGCCTCTTATTTTAAACTTTGCCGATACAATTATTGCCGACAACATGGAAGATTTAGTAAACAGTTTTACGCTAATTAACGATACCACTAAAGCACAAAGCTTAATAAATAATGGCGTTAATGGCGAAGCCGATCAGCTTGAGCTTTACATAGGCATGACCAACTTAGTCGCCTCTCGTGATGACTTTAAAGGCATAGCTATTGCCAGCGTAGATACAGACCACGACGGCTTACCTAACTTCTTTTTACCTAACTCCAGCGATGAAGATATAGCCTTAGCTGGATTAATTGCCGACCAAGACGCCGATAACGATGGCGTAATTGATAGTGAAGACACTACCCCACTAGGTATTTAACTAAGAGCCGTAATAAATGCAGACACCGACTACCCTCGCGTGTCTGCTTTTGCTTTCTCAGGGTGTATACGCCGCAGAGCAGCAACAGCAGACCGAACCAAAAACACAGCCATGTAACGACCTTAAAAATGAGCAAAAAGAGCGTTGTGAAGCACTTGAGCACATTGAAGTAAAAGGCCAGTACATAGGCATAGAAGTACCCGAAGTTATTGGGCGTTCTTACTTAAATCGTGACTTTATAAATGCCACACCTAAAGGCAACGGCGATATAAACGAGCTTATTGCATTGCTCCCTGGTGTACAGCTAAGCAACGAGGCTTACTCTATTGGTAGTTTGGCAGAAATCAGCGCACCAGAAATATCAATCTCAGGCGCGCAGCCATGGCAAACTGGCTTTTCGTTAGATGGACTAAACTACAATAACCGCATAGACCCGGGTAGCAGCAGCCGCTTAAGCTCTTCATCAAACGATGTATCGGGCGGCGTGCAAAGCATGAATGTAAACTCCGATGTAGTTGAATCAATCACAGTGTACGACCATAACATTCCGGCTGAGTTTGGTGGCTTTTCGGGTGGCATTGTTGATAGTAAAACCAAAAGCGTATTTACCAATGACAGTTTTAGCTTTGGTGTGCGGGGTAATCAAAGTAGCTGGGGGAGTTATCACTTTATAGAAGCCGATCAAGACAGCTCTCAGCAAAATGTTGATCAAAGCACACTTGAAACGCCTAAGTATGAAAAAGTCAGCTATAACCTGCGTGCTAATAAACAAATTAATAAGCGCCATGGCGTAATGATGAGTGTTAGTTACTTAACCAGCGACATCAGCGATTTGTCGTTAGGAGAAGTCAAAACGCAAAGCCGTAAAAACATAAATGCCATTGTTAAATATGGTTATCGCAATGGCTGGGTAGACGCATTAGATTTAACCCTAATGTATTCACCTTACGAAGTAGATGACTTTATAACCGACGCCAAAGACAGCGACTTCCATTTAGAAGGCGGCGCCGTAGGCGCGGTCGCATCACTTACCCAGCACTTTGATTTTGCAACCTGGCGCAGTAACCTTAATTTTAGTATGAGTGATAGCAGCCGAGAAGGCCCAGCGCACTTTTATAACTGGCTGCAAGCTAAAGGCAAAGATTGGGGACAATATGCCGACCAAGGCGATGCGCAAACGCGCTACTCTCGCCAAGGAGGCTATGGCGCTTTAGATAACACCCAATACACCACCAGCTGGAAAAACACGCTAAATTTCAATTCATTTGAATTAGCAGGTACTGAGCATAATATTAAGGCCGGTATAGAGCTTATTCGCCAAGAAGTAGAGCGCGAACGAATACAAAATAGCTACAACTACGACTCCCCTATTATATGGTCTAGCGCTAGTACACCACTTAATTGCAGTGGTTACACGCTTGACTGCCAAGCGCTTGAAACCACAATATCTATTGACGAACTTGCAGCGCAGTTAGGGGGCGAAATTGATTTTAACAACCAAGATCACATAACAGCGTACAGCAACAATGTAACAGCCACCGCGCAGTATTTTAATGGCCGCTTAGTAACCCCAGCAGAGTATATAAATGTAGCGTTAAATCGCGCCTCGTTTTATGCAACAGATAGCATTACCTTAGGGCAATTAAGCTTAAATTTAGGTATGCGCTACGAATACGATGACTTTTTAGCTAATCATAATATTGCGCCACGTCTATCCCTTGGTTACGATGTATTTAACAACAACCGCACTATTATTAGCGCAGGGGTTAACCGCTATTACGACTCAGCCATTATTGGTTATAAAATAAAAGAGCAGCAGCGTTTTTCATACCGAGAGTACCGCCCAATTGAAAACGGCTACCTTCAAGGGTGGCTGCCGTCTAACTATACCGGCGCGTTTAAATACCGCTTTGATGATGTAAATACCCCCTACGATGACGAACTCGCATTAGGCATTGCGCATTCATTTGAAAAAGCAGGCAATATATCGCTCAAATATGTAAAACGTAAAAAGCATCAGCAATTTTCTCAGGTTACCGATGAAGAAGCAGCTAGTGATGGCTATAAATACATTTATATGACTAACGAGGGTGATGGCAGCTCAGAGCGCTACTCTATCTCGTGGAGTGCACAGTTTGGTAAACACTCTTTATGGGCCAATGCCTCCTACGCTGAAAACAAAGTTTCAAACGACGAATACAGCGCTAGTGCAGAAAATACCCCCCTTGATGAACTCGTTTATTATCTCAATGCACAAGGCGAAGGCGAGCTTGTAACACTTGGGCAGCTAGAGCAAATACGTACCAACTTTGGCACCCCAGTGTCAGGTGCGCTTGGCTGGAATGTTGATTGGAACAGCTCATTTAGTACAGGCTTAAATGTTACCTACAGTGACAGCTACACCAGCGCGGTAAGTACCGGGGCTAGCGAAAGTATTGGGCTTGAGCAAAGCTGTACAAGTTGCCCTGTAGAATCAAGCTTAGTTGATGTATACGAAGAGCAAGAAATACGCGCCAGAACCATGCTAGGGCTAAGTTTACGCTATAGCCATAACCTCACAAAAACCCAAACTATTGACATAAGAGCGGATATTTCTAATTTATTAAATGCCCGCACTTACACAGTAAACGAAGGGGCATCAGGTATTGAGCCCGGGCGTATGTTTTGGGTAGGAGTTAGCTATAACTATGATTAGGTTATTAAGCATTTTTTTACTGTGCTCATTTAGCTTAAACGCCAAATCAACAAGTAGTAACGATTTACGCTCACTTTATAGTAAAGGCCAAGCTCATTGGCCTGCTATTCAAACCAGTGACGGAAGAAGCGTTGAGCCCATGTCGCTTTTGCCTGTAGCATCGCCTAAACCTGAGCACGTTGCACTAGGCGATAAGCTTTTTCACGATGTGCAGCTTTCACGTAATAATACCGTTAGCTGCGCAACCTGCCATGAACGCGACAAAGGCTTTCATGATGGCCGTACAACAGCCATAGGCATTGACGAGCAAGTAGGCACGCGTAACACCCCCGCTATTTTTGGTATTGATCAATGGCAACATTTTTTTTGGGATGGACGCGCAAGCACCGCTGAGCAGCAAGCGCTTATGCCAATAGAAAACCCAATTGAAATGGACTTAGATCCAAAAATAGCTTTAGCCCGAGTAAATAAAGATAAGAGTTACCGAGCATTTAATAAAAGCGCTTTTAATAGCAGCACGTTAACCACTGAGCAAATGGCAAAAGCCTTAGTTGCGTTTGAGCGCACATTAGCAGCGCCAAATAGCCGCTATAAAACTTTTTTAACGCAGCTTAATAAAAATCCACAGCAAGCAGTTAGTAGCCTAAGTGATAGTGAGTTAAATGGCCTGCACCTATTTAGAACTAAAGCTAAATGCATGACTTGCCATAACGGCGCACTACTTAGCGACAACCAATTCCATGGCACAGGGCTGCATTATTACGGCCGCCGTTTTGAAGATAAAGGCCGCTACGATGCCACCCACAACCCTGAGCATATTGGCCAATTTAGAACCCCATCGCTATTAGGGTTAATGCAAACATTCCCGTGGATGCATAACGGCTTATTTGACGATTTGGCCGGCATTGTCGCCTTATATAACCATGGTGGAGTAAGGCCCAAACCACGAAAAAATCAACTAAACGACCCGCATTTCCCTAAAACCACCAACCTGCTTATAAAGCTTAATTTAACCAAGCAAGAACAAGCCGACCTAGTGGCATTTTTACGCATATTATAACAAGCACTGCTGAGTAAATTTATTCAGCAGTGCCATTGCACCAATATATTTCAATGCACTTAAATATCGCACCAAATTAAAACATTCCACATCGCTTTTATAATTTAAAAACACACAAAAATAAATTTAGCGCTTTAATTTCATTAACTTAAACCAACACTTAAATATTGGCTAGCTTCATGCTTATTAAAAAGCGTAGGGGTTCAAGGATTTTTGAACCAGCACAATTTAATGCTAAACAGGCGACTAGGGTTCCGGTTCATGTGTACTTAACGAAGTAAAATGAACGACTGGTCCGAGAGTTGCCAACCTAGCTATATAACAAGTAATCACCAAGGGTGTTTAGTTTTTATATTTGCGTATGCAAGGGTTACACGGCGGGACAAAAGCCCGGGAGGTTCAATTAGCTTGGAACTCCTGCGCCCAAAAACCGTGTAAAACTTGGAGAATACGAAATGAAAACGATAAAAACACTTACGTTAGTCCTCGCTTTAATCTGCAGTTCAAATGCGCTCGCTAAAGATAAATTTTCTGTTTGTTGGTCAATCTATGTAGGCTGGATGCCATGGGAATATGGCGACAGCTCAGGCATAGTAAAAAAATGGGCCGATAAATACGATATTGAAATTGATGTAGTACAAATTAACGATTACATCGAATCGATTAACCAATATACCTCAGGCCAGTTTGATGCATGCACCATGACCAACATGGATGCGTTAACAATTCCGGCAGCTAGCTTTGTAGATAGTACCGCGCTTATAGTTGGCGACTTTTCAAATGGTAACGACGGTATCGTTTTGAAAGATAAAACCGATTTAAAACAAATTAAAGGCCAAACAATTAACCTCGTTGAGCTAAGCGTATCTCATTATTTATTAGCACGCGGTTTAGACTCGATTGGCTTAACAGAGCGTGACGTAAATGTAGTTAATACCTCAGATGCCGACTTAGTCGCCGCTTATACAACTGAAGATGTAACTTCTGTTGTTACATGGAACCCACTACTTTCTGAAATAGAAAAACAGCCTAGTGCTAGCAAAGTATTCGACTCATCAAACATCCCTGGCGAAATCATCGACCTTTTAGTAGTAAACACTCAAACCTTAAAAGAAAACCCAAAACTAGGTAAAGCCTTAGTAGGCGCATGGTACGAGATCATGGAAAAAATGAGTGCTGATCAAAATGCGCTTTCACACATGGCCCAAGCATCAGGTACTGATTTAGCCGGCTATCAAGCTCAACTTGCCAGCACCAAAATGTTTTATAAAGCCAAAGAAGCGGTGGAATTTACGCAAAGCCCTCACCTTGGCAAAACCATGAAATACGTTGCTGAGTTTTCATTTAAGCATGGCCTATTAGGAGATGGCGCACCTGACGCTGGCTTTATAGGCATTGAAACTCCAAGCGGCGTAGTAGGTAACCCGCAAAATATAAAGCTGCGTTTTGACCCTAGCTTTATGGAAATGGCCGTTAACAACAGCTTATAAAGCGAACCCACTATGAAAAAATTAATGAACTTAGCACCCTCGCGGTCACTGAAAGGATTTTTGGCTTTTTTGCCGTTTGTAATTTTGTTGCTACTTTACTTTAGCGCTTCTAACGAACGTCTTGAGGCTAACCCTTACGATAAACTGCTGCCAAGCTTTACGCAAATTGCCGATGCCGTCGAGCGCTTTGCATTTACCCCTGATAAACGCAGTGGCGACTACCTGTTTTGGAAAGACACCGCTGCGAGTGTGTATCGTATTTGTTTAGGTATCACAATTAGCGCGGGGCTGGGTTTATTAATCGGCATGTTATCGGGCCTGCTGCCGCTGTTTAGAGCCGGTTTTTCGCCGCTCATTACTATTGTTTCGCTTATACCGCCAATGGCCATTTTACCCATTTTATTTATTAGTTTTGGCCTAGGAGAGCTTGCAAAAGTAATGCTCATAATTATTGGCACTGCCCCTGTCATTATTCGCGATATTCAGGGCCATGTTCGCCAATTGCCCAGCGAAATTTTAATAAAAGCCCAAACCTTGGGCGCCTCCACCTGGCTGGTTGCTATACGTGTTGTTTTACCACAAATAATGCCGCGCTTAATTGCTGCAGTGCGTTTATCGCTTGGCACTGCATGGCTATTTTTAATTGCCGCTGAAGCCATCGCCGCTCAAGAAGGTCTGGGCTATCGCATCTTTTTAGTAAGGCGCTATATGTCGATGGATGTCATTTTACCTTATGTAATTTGGATCACTACGCTTGCCTTTTTGATGGACTTTAGCTTACGTAAATTTTCATCACTTTGCTTCCCTTGGTATCACCATCAGGAGGCTGGAAAATGAGCCTATTACAAATAAACAAAGTATGGAAATCGTTTGCTGATGTACAAATATTAGAGCGTTTACAGCTTAACGTAGAGCAAGGTGAATTTGTTTCTATGGTGGGCGCTTCTGGGTGCGGTAAAACCACCCTGCTTAAAATGATATTGGGCAGTGAGCAAGCAACACGAGGCGAAATACTTTTAGACGGCAAGCCTATTTCTAGCGAGCCAAGTGAAGAGCGAGGCATTGTATTTCAAAAGTACTCTGTATTCTCGCATTTAACTGCTTTGCAAAACGTAATGATTGCCGATGAGTTTTCTGCCAGTCGTTTTTTAGGGCGCTGCTTTGGCAAACAAAAACGCGAGATAAAACAAAAAGCGCTTAAATTTATGGAAGCCGTAGGTTTATCTCATGCTATTAATAAATACCCACACGAATTATCGGGCGGCATGCAGCAGCGCTTGGCTATTGCCCAAGCATTAATGAAATCCCCAAAAATACTCTTGCTCGATGAGCCCTTTGGTGCACTAGACCCCGGTATTCGAAAAGACATGCACCAGCTTATTCGTAAAGTATGGAAAGAAAACAACCTCACCATATTTATGGTTACTCATGACATTCAAGAAGGCTTTGAGCTGGGTTCTCGTTTATGGGTATTTGACAAAGTACGCCATGACCCACAAGCACCTAACGCGTATGGAGCACAAATTACTTACGATTTACCGCTTAATAGCGAAACCAAAGCTCAAAACCACTCACTTGCTCAGCAATTTACAAAAAAGGAAGTCACTGCATGATTTTGTATCAAGATACTTTAACCTCAGGTAAACACTGGTCTATGCGTATGCGTCGCGGTACTAGCTTACGGTTAATTGATAAAACTGGTGGCGCAAATGTAGGGATGTTGTTTTACAACCCCGAAAATTTACTCGAGCGCTACAACGCCCCCGACACTCTAAAGTGCCAACACACCTTTAAATTAACCCAAGGCCATTGTTTATATTCAGATATGGCACGTGTTTTTTGCGCGATTACCGACGACACGCTCGGTTGGCACGATACCTTAAGCGGCAACAGTAACGCTCAATCAGTTGAAAAAAAATGGGGCAAACGCGACTACCAAAACGAACGTAATAACTTCAAGCAAAATGGCTTAGATGCATTTTTAGTTGAAGCGGCTAAATACGGACTAACTAAACAAGACCTAGCCGCTAACCTGAATCTATTTAGCAAAGTAATTGCCAGTGATAGCGGCGACTTAAACTATCAAAGTGGGCATTCAAAAGCCGGCGATTATATAGAACTACGCTTTGAAATGGACACGTTAGTGCTGTTTCACACCTGCCCTCATCCACTTGATAGCGCCAGCGAATATCCGCAATTTGAAATTGAGTATCAAATACTGCCATCAGAACCTGTAAGCGATGACGATGAATGTAAAAACAGCTGTAGCGAAAACCAGCGCGGCTATGAAAACAACCGAATTTATCACTTAGGGTTAGAAGGAGTTTAATAATGATCACCACAAGCCAACTACTAGAACAAGATGCTATTAATCGCCAAGTTGTTGATGCCGGCGACTATTACTTATATGTGGTAAAAAAAGGCGAAACCATACGCATTTTAGACTTAGAAGGTAACCAAGCCGCCGATACGCTTTTTTATAATGCGAACAAACCAAGTGAGCGTTACAGCGCTACCGATACAATTCGTGAACAAGGTAATGTGTATTTAACAACAGGTACCGTACTACTATCAGATGAATGTAATCCTATGCTTAAAATTGTTGCCGATACATGTGGTCGACACGATACCGTTGGTGGGGCGTGTTCGTGTGAAAGTAATACAGTGCGATACTCTCTTGATAAAAAAACCATGCATGCATGTCGCGATAGCTGGTTATTAGCAATCAACGAACAACCAGAGCTTGGTTTAAGTAAAAAAGACATAACCCACAATATTAATTTTTTTATGAATGTACCTGTAACCAACGACGGAAAACTAACCTTTGCCGATGGCATAAGTGGCGCAGGAAAATACGTAGAGCTTGAAGCGCTGATGGATTGCATTGTGCTTATATCCAATTGCCCACAGCTTAATAATCCCTGTAACGCTTATAACCCAACCCCCGTTGAAGTGCTTATTTGGCAATAACTTATATCAACTATTTAATTAATTAGCCGCAAGGCATGTGTTTGGGACGACCCAATCACTTTTACAAATTTGCTGCGGGACGACCCGCGAAAACGAGTAAAAATTATGTTTAATACCGTTCTAATAGCTAACCGAGGCGCTATAGCCTGCAGAATTATTCGTACCCTTAAAAAGCTTGGCATTAAAAGTATTGCCTTATATTCGCAAGCCGACAAAGAGTCATTACACGTACGCGAAGCCGATGAGGCTTACAGCTTAGGTGAAGGCGGCGCAAGCGAGACCTACCTCAACCAGCAAAAAATTATTGATATAGCCACGCAAGCCGGTGCACAAGCAATACACCCTGGTTATGGCTTTTTAAGCGAAAATGCCGATTTTTCAGAAAAACTAAAACAACATGGCATTAGCTTTATTGGCCCTCGCGCTAAGCAAATGATTGAGTTTGGGCTTAAACACCAAGCGCGTGATATAGCTGAGCAAGCAAATGTACCGCTAGTCCCTGGTAGTGGTTTAATTAGCGATTTAGACGAGTTAACTGCTTTTTCAGCAAAAATTGGTTATCCAGTTATGCTTAAAAGCACCGCGGGTGGAGGCGGTATTGGCATGCAGCGCTGCGACTCTCAAAGCGAGTTAGAAAAAGCTTTTGTAAACGTAAAACATTTAGGCGCACAAAACTTTTCAAACGACGGTGTATTTGTCGAAAAATTTGTAGAAAAAGCCCGCCACATCGAAGTGCAAGTATTAGGTAACGGCTTTGGTGAAGTAGTGACACTTGGCGAGCGAGATTGCTCAAGCCAGCGTCGTAATCAAAAAGTAGTTGAAGAAACACCGGCACCAAACCTGCCAGCAAGCACACGTCAAGCAATGCTAGACACAGCTAAAAACTTAATGGCGTCAATTGACTATTTGAACGCAGGAACCGTTGAATTTATTTACGATAACGACCACGACCGTTTTTACTTTTTAGAAGTAAACACCCGCTTACAGGTTGAGCATGGCGTTACAGAGGCGTGTTATAACGTAGACTTAGTAAGCTGGATGCTAAAAATAGCCTATAGCGAATCAATAAAAAATACAGCGTTAGATTTATCCGCTTTAGATAGTATTAAACCTACAGGGCATGCTATTCAGGCGCGTATTTACGCCGAAAACCCAGCTAAAAACTTTCAACCTTCAGCGGGGTTACTCACCCAAGTACAGTGGCCCACGGATAATGTACGTGTAGATAGCTGGATAGAAGCCGGATTAACCGTTTCACCTTTTTTTGATCCTATGCTGGCTAAAGTGATTGTTCATGCAGATACCCGCGAGCAAGCCATTGAGCAACTAAACTCTGCTCTTAATAATTCAAAAGTATATGGTGTAACAACCAATATAAGTTACGTGCAACAAATTTTAGCGCATCAGGAGTTTGTACAAGGCTGTATTTTTACTCGTACTTTAAATGATTTTAAAGCTCATTTTGCAGGATTCGAAGTGCTAAAAGCAGGCACTATGACCACCATTCAGGACTACCCTGCCCGTATTGGTTATTGGGATATTGGTGTGCCGCCCTCAGGCCCTTTTGATTTTTACTCATTTAAACTTGCTAACCGCTTATTAAATAACCCTGCTGACGCAGCCGGTTTAGAAATTACATTACAAGGGCCAAGCCTTAAATTTTACCAAGACTGCCAAGTAGCTATTACCGGTGCGCCTATTGAGCTGTGGCTTGACGAGAAAGCCCAGCAATGTAACCAAATAATTAATATTAAAGCGGGGCAAGTACTAAAAACTGGCAACGTAACGCAAGCTGGCGCCCGTGCTTATTTAGCATTTAGCGGCGGTATTCAATGCCCTGATTATTTAGGTAGCAAAAGTACGTTTACGTTAGGGCAATTTGGTGGACACTGCGGCAGAGCCCTGCGCATGGGCGACTTTTTATCGTTACCAACATTTATACAAGCACAACCGTTAGCCAGCTTAAACGAGCACGTTGTTACTCCTGTTACAAACGATTGGACGTTGCGAGTAATGTACGGCCCCCATGGTGCGCCAGACTTTTTTACTAAAGATGACATTAAAACCATACACGCGCATCAGTGGAAAATTCACTACAACTCAAGCCGTACAGGTATTCGTTTAATAGGTCCTAAGCCAGATTGGGCACGCGAAACCGGCGGCGAAGCAGGCCTGCATCCTTCTAATATTCACGATAATGCCTATGCGTTTGGCACAGTCGACTTTACAGGCGACATGCCGGTAATTTTAGGCCCCGATGGCCCGAGCTTAGGCGGGTTTGTTTGCCCGTTTACCGTAATTAGTGCCGATTTATGGAAGCTCGGCCAACTAAAAGCGGGTGATTCACTGCGTTTTGAAGTGGTTGATAACATTAATGCACAACTTATCGAAACAGCACAAAACTCGCAATTAGCCAGCCTAGAGCGTGTTGAGTGTAATTATCAAACCTGTGAGCCAAGCTCCCCAATAATAGATACCTTAGTAACTGATGATGGCGAGCCCGATTTAGTGTTTCGCCAAGCAGGCGATAAGTTTTTACTTGCTGAATACGGCGAGCTTATTTTAGATTTAAACCTACGCGCCCGCGTACAAGCACTTCTTGAGGCATTACAAAACGAGCGGTTAAATGGGGTGCTAGAGCTCACACCTGGTATCCGCTCTTTGCAAATACATTACGATAATCAATCTATTGCAGTACAGAGCTTGGTAAACACCATTAAACAGCTCGACCTAAACTTGGGTGACACTCGTCAGCTGAGCTTTGAATCGCGTGTTGTACATTTACCACTAAGTTGGAACGACAAAGCCTGCCAAGAAGCAATTGATAAGTACCATCAATCAGTTAGAAAAGATGCGCCTTGGTGCCCTTCTAACCTTGAATTTATAAAGCGTATTAATGGCTTAAATAGCATTGAGGAAGTAAAAAACATTGTTTTTAACGCAAACTACTTAGTGCTGGGCTTAGGCGATGTTTACTTAGGTGCACCTGTAGCTACGCCGCTTGATCATTGCCATCGCTTGGTTACAACAAAATATAACCCTGCTCGCACGTGGACCGCCGAAAACTCCGTGGGGATTGGTGGAGCTTACATGTGTATTTATGGCATGGAAGGCCCAGGTGGCTATCAGTTTGTGGGACGCACAGTACAAATGTGGAACCGCTATCGTAAAACTGATGTGTTTAACAAACCTTGGTTACTACGCTTTTTTGATCAAATAAAATACTACCCTGTAAGCCATGAAGAGCTAATGCAAACTAGAGAAGACTTTGTGTTAGGTAAATGGCAACCAAAAATAGAACAAGCTGTTGTCTCTATGCCTGAACTACAAAAGCAGTGGCAACAAAACCAAAAAAATATAAATACATTTACCCAGCAGCGTGAGCAAGCTTTTGCCGAAGAAATGGAACAGTGGAAACGTACAGGCCAATTAAATTATAAATTTGAAGAAAGCGAAACCGAGCAAGGTGAACAAATTAAACTCGCGCCTGGGCAGTACTTAATGGAGGCCACGGCCGCAGGCAGTGTGTGGAAAATAAATGCCGAGCAAAACCAAGCAGTTGACGCTAACGAGTCTGTGGTGATTTTAGAGTCTATGAAAATGGAAATTGATTTAACCACCAGCGAAAGTGCAAAGGTAGTACAGGTTTTAGTAAAAGAAGGCCAACAAGTTCATGCAGGCCAAGCTTTAATGATTTTACAGGGGTAATGGAATGTCACAAATTAACTTATCAATTAGCCAATTACATAACGCGTACAGTAGTGGTGAGTTATCGCCAGCCACTCTGATTAGCCATTTAACTGAGCAAGCAAAACAACAAGAAGCCGTATGGCTACATGTACTTTCGGCGCAAGAGCTCGCGCCCTATTTAGAAGCCTTAGAGTCTAAATCGTTAAAAACGCATCCTCTTTATGGGGTTCCTTTTGCTATAAAAGATAATATAGATTTAGCCGGTATTCCCACTACCGCAGCCTGCCCTGAATTTACCTATACACCTGAAAATTCAGCCTTTGTAGTAGAGCAACTCATTGCAGCAGGCGCTATCCCTATTGGTAAAACTAACCTTGATCAATTTGCCACAGGCTTAGTGGGTACGCGCTCTCCTTTTGGTGAAACACCAAACGCGTTTAATCCTGATTATATTTCGGGTGGGTCAAGCAGTGGCTCAGCCGTTGCCACAGCCTCTGGTATTGTAAGCTTTGCATTAGGCACAGACACCGCAGGCTCTGGTCGAGTACCCGCATGTTTTAATAATCTAGTGGGTGTAAAACCGAGTAAAGGGTTGCTATCGAATAGCGGCATGGTACCGGCATGTAAGAGTATTGATTGTATGAGTATATTTGCGTTAAATGCAATCGATGCTAATAAAGTGCTTCAGGTAGCTGCTAAATACGACCCCAATGATTGCTACTCACGTAAAAACCCGCCAGCAAACCAGCAACCAGTATTGGTAAATAGCGCATTTAGCTTTGCTGTACCACTTCCTGAGCAGCTGAAATTTTTTGATGACGAAGGTTACAAAAGTGAATTTGCAAAAGCAGTTAACGAATTACAAAAAATGGGCGGGGTTAAAAAGGAGCTCGACTTTAGTCCATTATTTGAAGCTGCAACACTGCTTTACGAAGGTCCTTGGGTAAGTGAGCGCTATTTAGCCACTCAAGATTTAATGGAAAATAACCCACAAGCACTGTTAGATGTTACCCGCACTATTATAAGTGGCGGTATTAAACCTCTGGCTATTGATTGTTTTAGCGCGTTATACAAACTACAAGCTTTTAAGCAGCAAGCTGATTTATTAGTTGAGCAAGCTGACTTTGTTGTTACGCCAACCGCGGGTAGGCACTTTACACGAGATGAAATTCGCGAAAACCCTATTGAGCTTAATTCTCAGCTTGGTTATTACACCAACTTTATGAACTTGTTAGATTATGCTGCAGTAGCCGTACCTACTAGTTTTACAGCCGAGAGTATGCCTTTTGGTATTACGTTATTTAGCTTTGCAATGAAAGATCAAAAACTACTTAGCTATGCCGATAAAATAATGCAGCACAATGCATTGCCATTAGGGGCTACTAAACACCCTTTCATTAGCACCGAGCTGGATACTTCTAAAAATACGGGCTTTATTGATATTGCAGTATGTGGCGCGCATTTATCAGGTATGCCACTAAACAGCCAGCTAATTGAGCGTAATGCTCAGCTAATTACCAAAACACGTAGCGCTAAGTGCTATAAAATGTTTGCTGTTGAGGGCAACATAGAGCGCCCAGCACTGGTTAAAACACAGCAAGATGCTAACGACTTTGAGCTAGAAGTATGGCGAATGCCCACTCAACACTTTGCAAGTTTTGTACAAGGTATTAGCGACCCGCTCGGTATAGGCCAAGTAACACTTGCCGATAAAAGCCTAGTTACCGGTTTTATTGCGCAAAGCCATGCACAATCGGGTAAAGATATTAGCGAATACGGTAGTTGGCGAAAATATATAGCCACCAAATAAAACATAAAAGCCCTAAATTTAGGGCTTTTGCTTTTAGTTAAAATGCGCGTGAGTAGCTTAGCGATATAAAATCGAGGCCTGGGTTGGGCTTTTTAATACCAGCGTTTGAATAATGAAAATACTTAAGTGACACGCTATGTTGCTCAGCCTCACCAAATTTCATCGCAATGCCTAGGCGGTCTTCAAACTGGTAATGTGTGCTTATGTTTTTTCCCGCAAATTTGGTGTCGTCTAATAAGCTTAAACCAATACCAAACTCGGCAAAAACGCGGTTCCCAGCAATACTGCCAATAGGATAAAAAATAACAGGCGAAAGCGATAAGCCTAAATTAGCGTCATAGCGTTTTGGGTCATCGTATTCAAAAAAGTTAGCATTGGCTTCTAGGTAAATCTCTAGCTCTTCAAAGCCTTCTATTTGATAATCTAAGGCATATTGATAAGCCACCTTAATCCCTCGCACGTCTCCTTCACCTTGAATATAGCTCATCGAAAAGTAATCTTGTGCAGCCGTTGCAGCGCCTGCGTATAGCGTTATAGCTATTAAAAACAATTTATAAAGTTTCATGTTATTCACCTCAAGCAGCTCTATTTTTATTGCAATTGCTTGACCTAAACACAGCAAATTTAGCTGCTATAGATTAAGCAATGATTCAATGAGGTGCATACTAATTGCATTTAACTATTTTGATAATTGCAATTTAAGTGGAATAACTTTCTTCAATATATTGATAATTAAACAGTGCTTGAGCGCACGCTAACGTGTGTTGTTAATCGCTTATATTGCTGCTTAAAAAGCTGCCAACCCACAATACCCGACAAGGTATTACCGCATGCCATACCGATAAATAACCCTGTTAAACCGTAAAAATACGAGCCTAACCAAAGTAGTGGTAAGTAACACAAAAATAGCCGCAATATGGAGATAAATAAGGCCGTGGTCGCAAAGCCCAGCGCGTTACATACCGATACCGTGATCATACATACACCCAAAGCCGCGTAGCTCAGGGGCACAAATGCAAAGTAATCTGTTAGGTTAGCCACTATTTCACTATTATTGCTAAGCGCATTTGCAAGCGGGTTAGCCACACCTAGCATAATAACCGCTAATAAAATTTGTATGCCAATTACAAAACCGCACGCAAGTTTTACTACGCTTAATATTTGCCTAAGCTCGCCCCGCCCTTTTAAATTTCCAACAATGGGGGGCAGCGCCATGGTAAGCGCTAAAATTAAAATAATCGCAATATATTCAATACGGTTTGCAAGCCCCCAAGCTGCTACAGCAAACCCACCATACACGGCAATCAATGCCGTTACTATCATGGCTGAAATAGGCGGAATAAACTGTGAAAGTAAAGCAGGCGCCATCATTTTGGCAATGGCTTTTATTGCCTGCTCGGTGCGGTTTTTTAAAACGTCAAAGGTTACAAGGTCTCGTTTAATAAGCGTGTAAAACACCACTACTAAGCCTATTGAAAAAGCAACACAGCTTGCCCATGCAGCACCCGCTAACTCCATATCAAAGGTAAACATAAACAATGGATCGAGCGCTATATTTAACACACTGGTTAGCACCATAATTCGCCCAGGCAATAAGGTTTCGTTATGAGCACGGCAAATGCTGTAACCAAAATAAAGCAGCGCTCCAAGCCAGCAGCTTATTAGCCAAGGCAACCAGTAAAGCTCAGTTAAATTAAATAACGAAGGCGTTGCACCCAGCGCTAAAATTATAGGCTGCTGAAAAAGCCACAACGCCAAGCACAATAGCGTTACTATTACGGTGCCAATAAGTACGATTAAACTACCTAAGTAGCGTGCGTAGTTAACTTTATTTTCCCCAAGTGCAGTAGAAATGGTCGCAGTTGCCGCAATACCTAAGCCTACTTGTACTCCCACAATTACCTGAAAAATAGCAATACTAAAGGCAACTACAGCGAGCGGCTCAGCGCCTAGCTTAGCAATAAAAATACTATCAACCAGCTGGCTTCCCATAATAGAAAACAAGCCAACCAACATAGGCCAGGTTTGCTTAAATAAATACTTTAAAAGTAATGATGTATTACGGCTCATAAGGCAGGCTCACTCTAAACTTAAAAATTTAAACGAGAAAAATACCGAAAAAAAAGGCGCTTATAGTAAGCGCCACAGGAAAAGTCACAATGAATAAGCTGCTAGTATATTTACACAACTAAGTATTGATAATATAGTTGTTTAAATAATCAGTTTATTGAAAAATTTGATAATGAACATTGCCCATTTAAATCTGTTTGTCAGAATCGCAACAACACATAATATTAGCTTAGCTGGCAAGGAGTTAGGTTTGTCGGCCGCGGTTTCTAGTGCCCAAATGAATAAGCTTGAAGAAACGCTCGGCGTTAAACTTATTCATCGTACAACCCGAAAAGTATCGCTAACCGAAGAGGGCCAAGCTTTTTTACCCCACGCCGAGGAAGTGCTTGCCAATGTTGAAATGGCACGCGCCTCGGTAGGTATAGGCAGTGTAACTCCACAAGGAAAATTGCGCATTACCGCCCCTGCTTCGTTCGGGCGTATGCATATTATTCCTGCATTGGCTGGATTTATTGAGCAATACCCCGACCTGACAATTGATTTACGCTTAAGCGATAGCATTATTGATATGGTCGGCGGTGGTTTTGATATAGCAATACGCGACGCCGCATTAAACGACTCAACCCTTATAGCCCGAAAGGTTGCCCGCGATAAACGCTTAATTTGCGCATCGCCTAATTACCTTGCAAAACACGGCGCCCCAACAACACCGCAAGATTTAAAAAATCATACCTGTGTTAATTTACATGGTTTAACTACGTGGTCGTTTATTACACCCGAGGGCACACAAAACATTAAAACCAATAACGTATTACAAGCCGATAACGGTGAAGCGGTGCGCGATGCGTGCGTGCAAGGCTTAGGTATTACGCTAATGTCGAGCTGGTGTGCCTATAAAAAATTACAAAGTGGTGAGCTGGTACAAATTTTACAAGACTACCCACTTGCATCCGACACCGCTATTTGGAGTGTTTACCCAAGTTCGCGTTTATTAGCGCCAAAAGTAAGGGCCTTTATAGACTACTTTAGCGGCTACTTTGGTGACGAACCCTACTGGGAAAAAATATAATTATTTAACCGTAAAATATAAAAGCACAAACCAAGGTTTGTGCTTTTTGCGTTTTAAGCTTTAAACTTTAAGCTTTAAATATAAGGAGCTTTATTAGGTAAGCCTTGGGCAAGTAAAAACAGCAGCAGCTAACTTGTACTTTTATACTTCGTATTTAATCGTGTAAGTTTATTGAATAACTTAATAAAAACTCCCTATAATGTTAATTAAAAGCTAGCCA
>NZ_DCYU01000033.1:55410-60123 GCF_002331165.1 Pseudoalteromonas sp. UBA2102 | reverse complement strand
GAATTTGAGCCAAAAAAAACGGTGCATCAAGCACCGTTTTTTTTAGTTTTTACGATAACTAATTACTTAGTTAAATCGTCAAAAAACTTTTTAACGCCGTCAAAAAAGCCTTGCTCTTTAGGACGGTTTTTTGAGCTATCTTTGCCCATGCTCTCGTCTAACTCTTTAAGTAACTCGCGTTGACGCTCGTTTAAGTTAACTGGCGTTTCAATCACTACTTTACAAATTAAGTCACCTTGAGCACCACTACGAACCGATTTAACACCTTTACCACGCATACGGAACATTTTGCCCGTTTGTGTTTCAGACGGTATTTTAAGTTTTGCACGGCCATCAAGCGTAGGCACTTCAATTTCGCCACCTAAACCTGCGGTAGTAAAGCTAATTGGCACTTCGCAGTACAAGTTATTCGCATCGCGTACAAAAATTGGGTGTTCGCGTACCGATACTTGCACGTATAAGTCGCCAGCTGGCGCTCCGTGCATACCCGCTTCGCCTTCACCGGTTAAACGAATACGATCGCCTGTATCTACGCCTGCTGGAATTTTAACTGACAACGTTTTCGTTTTCTCAACACGCCCTTGTCCGTGACACTTATCACATGGGTCTGAAATAATCTGACCTTGTCCCTGACACGTAGGACACGTTTGTTGAACAGCAAAGAAACCTTGGCGCATCTGCACTTGGCCAGCACCATGACACGTAGTACATGTTTTAGGCTTAGAGCCCGCTTTTGCACCACTGCCATCACATGGCTTACAGCTAACCCACGTAGGTACTTTTATTTCTACTTCTTTACCACGAACCGCTTCTTCTAAGCTTAGGTCCATGTTGTAACGTAAATCTGATCCACGTTGTTGACGCGATTGACGACGGCCACCACCGCCACCAAAAATGTCACCGAACACATCACCAAAAATATCACCAAAATCGCCTTGACCACCACCGCCAAAGCCACCGTGACCGCCGCCACCGCCTTGTTCAAAGGCAGCATGGCCGTATTGGTCATACATTTGACGTTTTTGATCGTCGGTTAAAATCTCGTAAGCTTCTTTTACTTCTTTAAATTTAGTTTCGAGATCTTTATCACCGGCGGTACGATCTGGGTGATATTTCATCGCTAAGCGTTTATACGCTTTTTTTATGTCTCTCTCGCTTGCATCTTTGCTTACGCCGAGAACTTCGTAATAATCGCGTTTTGACATATCTATCACACTACTCTTTTCTATTTGCAGCTAGGCTGCGGGATAAACCGATAAATCACATCGATTTATCATGAAAATTTTAAACCTTAAATACATACAAAAGGCGCGACAAGCTGTAGCCTGCGCGCCTCAAAAGTTCATCCTACCCTAAAAACTTGAGCAAATCATGTTGTTTAGGCTAGTTAGAAGCTTAGCTGACAATTACTTGTCGTCTTTTACTTCTTCAAACTCAGCATCAACTACATCGTCGTCTTGCTTAGCAGACTGTTGTGGTTGCTCGCCTGCATCTGCGCCACCGTGTTGCGCTTTAGCTTGAGCGATTTCCATTAGCTTTTGAGACTTTTCAGCAAGTGCTTGCGTTTTAGCTTCAATTTCTGCTTTGTCGTCGCTCTTAATAGCTGCTTCAAGGTCAACAACAGCTGCTTCAATTGCATCTTTGTCTTCGCTTGGTAGTGCATCGCCAGCTTCTTCAATTTGCTTGCGAGTACCGTGTACCATTGCATCAGCTTGGTTACGAGTTGCTACTAGCTCTTCAAACTTTTTATCTTCTTCTGCGTTAGCTTCTGCATCACGAACCATTTTTTCTACTTCTTCATCGCTTAAGCCTGAAGACGCTTGAATCGTGATTTTTTGCTCTTTACCTGTATCTTTATCTTTCGCTGATACATGTAAAATACCATCCGCATCTACATCGAAAGTTACTTCGATTTGTGGAGTACCACGTTGTGCTGGACGAATACCTTCTAGGTTAAATTGACCTAGAGATTTGTTGTCGCTAGCACGCTTGCGCTCACCTTGTAGTACGTGAATCGTAACGGCAGATTGGTTATCTTCTGCTGTAGAGAACGTTTGCGATTTCTTAGTAGGAATCGTTGTATTTTTCTCAATTAGCGCGGTCATTACTGAGCCCATTGTCTCAATACCTAGCGATAATGGAGACACGTCTAGTAATAGTACGTCTTTAACGTCACCTGCTAATACACCACCTTGAATTGCCGCGCCTACTGCTACAGCTTCATCAGGGTTGACATCTTTACGTGGCTCTTTACCAAAGAACTCAGCAACTGTTTTTTGTACTAGTGGCATACGTGTTTGACCACCTACTAAAATGATATCGTTAATATCATTTACAGATAAATCAGCATCCGCTAGAGCACGTTTAAGTGGCTCAATTGACTTAGTTACTAAGTCTTCAACTAATGACTCAAGTTTAGCACGCGTTAGTTTAACGTTCATGTGCTTAGGACCTGATGCATCGGCAGTCACGTACGGAAGGTTAACTTCTGTAGATTGTGCAGATGATAGTTCGATTTTCGCTTTTTCAGCCGCTTCTTTAACACGTTGCATAGCAAGCGGATCGTTTTGTAAATCGATACCTTGGTCTTTCTTGAACTCAGCTACTAAGTAGTTGATTACGCGGTTATCGAAATCTTCACCACCTAAGTGAGTGTCACCGTTTGTAGCAAGTACTTCAAATGTGTGCTCGCCTTCAACTTCATCAATTTCAATGATTGATAAATCGAAAGTACCACCACCTAAATCGTATACTGCAACAACGTTTTCACCTTTGTTTTTGTCCATGCCGTAAGCAAGGGCAGCAGCTGTTGGCTCATTGATGATACGTTTAACTTCAAGACCCGCAATACGACCAGCATCTTTTGTTGCTTGGCGTTGTGAATCGTTAAAGTATGCAGGTACTGTGATTACAGCTTCAGTTACTTCTTCACCTAAGAAGTCTTCTGCTGTTTTCTTCATTTTTTTGAGTACTTCTGCAGAAATTTGTGGTGCAGCGCGTTTTTCACCGCCCGCTTCAACCCATGCATCGCCGTTATCAGCTTTGATGATTTTGAACGGCATAATACCGATATCGCGTTGTACTTCTTCGTCTTCAAAACGACGACCAATTAAACGCTTAATTGCAAATAACGTGTTAGTTGGGTTAGTAACCGCTTGACGCTTAGCAGGTTGACCTACTAGCGTCTCACCGTCTTGCGTGTAAGCAATAATAGACGGGGTTGTGCGATCGCCTTCCGCATTTTCAATAACACGTGCTTTATCACCATCAAGTACTGCAACACAAGAGTTTGTAGTACCTAAATCGATTCCAATAATTTTACCCATGAATCTTCTCCAACTTCAAATTCGTTAATACGTTCGATGACTAGTAAATAGGGATGCCACAAAGTTAATTCAACTGTAAAAATGAAAAAAAATTCATTTTTTGTAATTTATTTAACAAAAAACCTTAATAAAAGTAGGGTTTGATGTTTTTTACGCCAAATACACCTATTCAACACAACTAGTCTGACCAGTTGTTATGTGCTATATATGTCTGATAATGATAATTTCAAGGATATTAACGATGCATTTTGATGACTTATTAAAACAAGCCTCTGCTATTTCAAACTCTTCTTCCGCTTCGCTTGCCAATAACAGCAATACAATGGAGTTTCCTGCTAATTGGTGCCAAGGTAGAACCGCTTTTGGAGGCCTTTCTGCTGCACTACTTTATCAAGCAATCAGAAAACACATTGACCCAAGTAGACGATTACTGTCTTTAAGCACTAATTTTGTTGGGCCGCTGCTTGCCGACACGCCTTTTTCATTGTCAGTTGAAATTTTACGCCAAGGTAAAAGCAGTACTCAGGTATTAGCTAAAGTGATTCAGAGTGAACAAGTGTGCGTTATTGTCCAAGCGTGTTTTGCTATTGATAGGCAATCGGGTGTTAATGTACCGGTTAGTAAAGAAATGGGATTAAAGCCTGTGGATGCACGTCATACATTGCCGTTTATTGAAGGGCAAATGCCTGAGTTTTTTCAGCATGTTGATTTATGTCCGCAACAAGGCGCTATGCCTTTTAGCGCTGCACAGACCTCGCATTTAGGCGGCTGGATGCGCTTTAAACATACCCCAGAGGCAATTACCGAAGCACATATAATAGCCCTTACCGATGCATGGCCTCCTACATTATTACAAATGTTTAAACAGCCGGCTCCAGCAAGTAGCATGTCGTGGTATTTAGAATTTGTGCAAGAGCCAACGCTTACACCCGGTGAATGGTTAGGCTTTGAAGCAATTACACATCATGCTAAAGGGGGTTATGGCTTAGAAGATGGCTGTATTTGGTCGCAATCGGGGGAGCTAATTGCTTTGACACGTCAAACCGTTGCTTTGTTTGATTAAGTACCGCTTAGCTTACTAATGAGCTTAGTGGTAATCACTCATTATTTGTTGATATTTTCCCTTTGCTTTTATAGTTAGCAGGCCTTTATCAAATGTTTTTTGCAGCACTGCGTTGTTAAAATAAGCAGGGCGTGGGGCTTTTGGAAAAATTGGGTGAATATTAACGGGTAATGAGTGCGTATAGTCATTGTTATAGTAATGAAATATGCGCTCATCGAGGATAATTACATCCACCCAGTCTTTCATTAGCCTATCGACTTGCGCACGCTGATTGACTACTTCTTCATAACTTGCAAACTGAGCAACCCCTTTTGCAAATGGGGG
>NZ_DCYU01000033.1:48855-55020 GCF_002331165.1 Pseudoalteromonas sp. UBA2102 | reverse complement strand
GTCTCAATAGTAAAGTTGCGCTTTTTAAGTGATACCGCCACATTTTTATAACTCAATACTGGCTGACTAGGGTAAATACCTGCGCCGCGCTTTCCTGCGTAATTAAGCAGTATATCCACATTACCGCTATGTAGTTGCTGCTCGGCGCGCTTGTTAGACATGTAAATAACCACAATATTATCTAAGCCTTGCTCAATAAGTGCCGCTTTAATTATATTAAGTTGTATACCCGTATCTGTTTTTTCTATTACATAGGGAGGAATAGTCGCACTGGCAGCAATCACAATTGGCTGTTTTTGCCAAGCGGCAGACACTGGCGGGCTTATAAAAAAACAGCTAATAAAGCAAAGTAATAACAGCCTCACATCTATCCTTAACGTATTGTTATTGCGCTTAATGATGAATCGCGTTGTATTAATAACTTAAATATAGCAAAATTGCGTAAACATTCTTCTTTGATGGTTATAACTTGCAAACAATTTGCCCGTGCTGCGACCTAATAATTGATATACCCGCAATAGCCGATAAGCAAATGGCCGTGTGCCCGCATTGTCACCATAAGTTGTGCGAAGGCGATGTAAACAACGACAGTAAAGTAGTTGCGCTAAGTATTGGCTCATTACTAATGCTATTAAGCAGCATGTTTTACCCGTTTATTTCATTTAGTAGCAGCGGCATAACGCAAACCATCACCCTGCCTGATGCTGCCCGAATTTTATTTAATTACGACAGTGAGTTACTTGGCTTATTTATTGATTTAAGCATTATTGCGCTGCCAATGAGCTTACTGATCATTCTTATTCCTATGCATCTTGGGCTTTTGCAATCCTTGCCTGAGGCCATCGCTAGGCGATTGCTCAAGTTTACTTTGGCCCTTGAGCCGTGGATCATGTCTGAAATATTTTTAATTGGCGTGTTAGTAAGCATGGTTAAAATTATGTCGCTTGCCGACATTAGTTTTGGCACCAGCTTTTGGGCATATATTGGCTTTGTTATTATGTACATTGCGGCGCTTGCCCATTTAAATAAGCCGCGCTTATGGGCACATATTAAACCAGCAACAACACTCGAAGACGCAGCACATGCCAAACGCGCTATTGATCAAAACATTAAAGCTTGCCACGTATGCCATCAACTATGTAAAAGTAGTATTTGCCCGCGTTGTCACACTAAAACCCATGTAAGAAACCCCAACAGTGTTCAAAAAGCAACGGCTTGGTTGGTGACTTCTGTACTGTGTTACATACCTGCAAACCTATTACCAATAATGCACACCACCAGCCTGGGTGATGTGTCACCGTCAACCTTAATTGGCGGCGTACTAACACTTTGGAAAAGTGGCTCCTACCCCATTGCTGCCATTATATTTTTGGCCAGCGTAGTGGTGCCACTGGCCAAAGCCTTTGTGCTGAGTTTTTTATGCATTATGGTGGCAAAACCTGCTAACAAGCACACAAAAGGCTATACTAAAATTTATCAACTTACTGAATTTATTGGCAAATGGTCAATGATCGATGTATTTGTTGTTGCTATACTCGTTGCCTTAGTGCAACTAGGGAACTTAATGTCAATTACCCCAGGGCTAGGCATTGTATTTTTTACTGTTATGGTAATATGCCAAATGATGGCTGCACATGCGTTTGATCCGCGCTTGTTGTGGGATACACCAAAAAACAAACATTCAGAGAATAAAGCATGACCGAAACGGCTAATGTAACAACAAAACCAAAAATTTCTGCTATTTGGATTATTCCACTGATAGCCTTATTAGTTGGTATATGGATGTTGTATCAATACCAAGCAAATGTAGGCCCTACTATTTATATAAAAATGCCCCACGCAGAGGGCATTATTGCAGGTAAAACAGAAATAAAAGTGCGCAGTGTTAAAATTGGTCAAATTGATGCTATACGCCTTTCTGACTCGCAAGATAGCGTTATTGCCCGTGCACAAATAGACAAAAACTATAATGAGCTCCTCACCGACGATGCCAAAATTTGGGTTGTTAAACCCCGTATAGACGAAACGGGCATTAGTGGTATGAGTACGCTTTTGTCGGGTGTTTATTTAGAGTTTTCACCGGGGGAGAGTAAAAAACTAAAAGAGCGTTTTGTATTACAAGACGAGCCAGCCCTTATTGGTAAAGATGTAAAAGGTGGGCGTTTTCAGTTACTCAGCTACAACGCTGAAGTACTGGAGGTAAGCACTGGGATATTTTTTAAAAACTATAAAATAGGCCAAATAGAAACCGCTACTTTTGACTGGAAAAACCAAGCAATGAAGTACGGTATTTTTATTAACGAACCGTATCAAAACCTCATAACATTAAACTCTATATTTTGGGTTAATGCCGGCATTGAAATAGATTTGTCGGCCGATGGTATTAATATAAGTACCGGCTCATTAAGTAAACTCCTCAAAGGCGGTATTTCGGTTGGCTTACCAGAGCAACAAGCCCCAGGTGACTTAGCCCAAGACGGCCACAACTTTTCGCTAAGCCAAAGCTACAAAGAAGCACTAGAAGAGCGCTTTTACGACTTTGATTACTACATTATTGATTTTGAACAATCTATACGTGGCCTAAGACCCGGCGCGCCTGTGGAATATCGCGGCACCCGAATTGGTACCGTGGTAGAAGCCCCCGCTAACGTTATTGTTAATGGCAAACCTGCACATTTTAAAAACCATAATACAGCGGTGCCGGTACTGATTAAAATAGAGTATGGCCGTTTATATCACGATAGCGCAGCGGCCAAAGAGTTTTGGCAAAGTAGCCTAACCGGCTGGATAAAAAATGGTATGCGCGCTTCTTTAAAACCTGGCAACCTTTTAACTGGTGCAGTGTATGTAGATTTTGATATATACCCCGACGCACCAAAAGCGCATTTAGCAAAGCTTGCCCAGTATGATGTATTTCCGAGTATTTCTAGCGGCATTACGGTGCTTGCCGATCAGGTCTCGGATGTGCTTAACAAGGTAAACGATTTAAAAATTGAAGACAGCCTAGCGCAAATGCAGGCTACATTTAGCGACTACCAAGCGCTTGCTAACGAAATGCGTGCGTTATTAAGCCAAAAAGATACCCAAAACTTACCCGGCGATTTTAACCGTAACTTTGATAAAATGACCAAAAGTATGGAGCAGTTTGAAGTGACCATGCGTCAATTTGATAAAACCATGGCAAGTTATCAGGCCGGCTCTGAGTTTCATCATCAATTACAGCAAACCTTGCTTGAATTTAAACGCTTGAGTGAAGAAATTCAGCCGCTTACACGGGGTTTAAACGAACAACCTAATATGTTTATTTTTGATAAAGCACTCCCTGCTGATCCACAACCAAGGAAGCAATAATGAAACACTTATTTTTAGCCATAACCGTGTTAATTACCCTTGCAGGGTGCAGTGCGTCAATTCAAACCGCAACGCAGTATTATCAGTTTGAACAACCCATTGCTTCATCATCACGCCATGTAAAAGAAACTGATGCCCAATTAAGAGTGCAAACCGTGGCCCTTAGAGGCGCATTAAATAATTTGGGCATAGCAATGAAAATTGATAGCAACCAAATTCATGCGGCAAATTACAACCTATGGGGTGAATCGCCCGATGTGATGCTCACCGCTACAGCGCAACAAACCCTTTTTAATGCAATGCCTAATTGGATGGTTATTAAGGGCTTACCGGTAATTACCGAGCTTGATCAGCAAACATTTTACGAGCTTGAGTATGAAGTGCACCACTTTAATGGTGATATGCAAGGCAATGCTGATATTTCTGGCCTGTGGCGCTTATATTACACCCACCCAGAAACCGGCCGCCGCCTGATTAGTGTGCATAATTTTTCGCATGTAGTTCCAATAGAAGATGACGGTTACGATGGCTTAGTGGCTACCCTTGAGCAAACTTGGCAAAATATAAACCTAAGCGTAGCAAAAGCCATAGAGCAAGCGCGACTTTAATAACCATATATAATTACGGCGGTTTTATCATTATTAATAACCGCCTTGCCTACCCTATTAAAACCTAACTTTAATAATACACACTGAGATGCGGTGTTATTAGCTGCGCAGATAGCACTGACCTGTTTTATCCCAAGTGTGTGCCTATTTTGTAATAGCGCTTTGGCCGCTTCAAAAATATAACCGTTTTTCTCATAACGGGTTAACAAGGCAAAACCTAAATCTGGCAGTTGCAGTACATCGCGTTTATAAAAACCCACAACTCCTACTACTTCACTATTGTGTAAAGTAATAATATAAGGGCCAAACCCTTGGTGTTTATGGGCTGCCCTAAACGATTGCTCAATGAAGCGCTTGGCATCGCTGTGCATATAAATGGCTTTATCGCCAATATATTTTATAAAATTTGGCTGATTCACCAAAGTAAGTAACATGGCTGCATCGTGCTCATTTGCATAGCGCAATAATAAACGTTGGGTTTTAAATACGGCCTCCACGTTATCTCCTATAAAAAGTTATTTTGTACGTAAATTTTTATTGACTGAAATACAAAACCGGATTATTTTTGCGCCGATGTTTTTACAGGCACAACAATAGCGGCATGCTTCTCTTGCACCGTCTGGCGCCAAAGCCAACGCGTTTCCCTTTCGCTATTAATTTAACATAACAGCAAAGCACCCTACGCGGCAAAAGCAGTGACTTGGCACGTAATAACTATTACCTGCTTTGTTTTTGTTAAGCAATTTATTATTTAAATATGCTTTTAATTTTGTGAATCTTTAAATGCTTGAACCTTCTGCATTAAGTTTACTGCCACCAGCGGTGGTTGTGGTATTGGCTGTTGTTTTACGCCGCCCTATTTTATCTTTACTTATTGGCGCTTTAGTTGGCTTAGTAATAGCCGACCCAGCTCAGGTGCTTGCTAACTTTGCCAGCACGTCACTTAAAGTAATGACCGACGAAACCATAGGTTGGTTAATACTCGTGTGCGGAGGCTTCGGCGCTTTAATCGCTTTATTAGTGCGCACTGGCGGTGCATCGGCGTTTGGCAAATTAGCGCTAAATTACACTAAAGGTAAACGCTCTTCTTTATTTATGACCTTTTGTTTAGGTGTGGTTATTTTTATTGATGACTATTTAAATGCGCTTACCGTTGGTGAAACGATGAAACGCATTACCGATAAATTTAAAGTTAGCCGAGAAATGCTTGCCTACGTTGTAGATTCAACAGCGGCTCCGATTTGCGTACTTGTCCCTTTATCGACTTGGGCGGTATTTTTTGGTGGCTTGTTAGTCGATAACGGCATTGCCGAGGAGGGCAAAGGCATTGCGGTTTATATTCAAGCCATTCCTTATATGTTTTACGCCTGGTTTGCAGTATTGGTGGTTTTGTTAGTGGTATTGGGTGTAATACCTGCTATTGGGCCTATGAAAAAAGCCGAAAGGTTATCGCAAGTTGAGCAAGCGACTGTAGACCCTGCGCAATTTAGTGATATTCAAACAGCCGACGAATACGCTGTAAAAGCAGTAGAAGAAAGCTTTGAAGATGCAGACCCTAAAGGAAAATTACACAACTTTTTACTGCCTATAATTTTACTAGTAGCCTTTACAGTTTACTTTGAAATAGATGTATATAAAGGCTTATTGGCAACTATGGCGGTAACGCTTCCTTTTTATGCACAACAAAAATTAATGAGCTTTAGCGAAATGATAGAGCGCATGCTTGATGGCTTTAAAAGCATGATACCGGCTATTGGCACTGTAATAGCGGCATTTATATTTAAAGATGTGTGCGACTTAATTGGCTTAGCGCAGTTTGTGATCGGTAGTTTGAGCCCGTACATGACTGCCCAATACTTACCGGCGGTGGTATTTATTGCTATGGCGGTGTTAGCGTTTGCTACAGGCTCTAGTTGGGGTATTTTTGCTGTGTCGATCCCAATAGTTATGCCACTGGCAACTGCCGTTGACGCTAATATTCCACTGGTTATTGGCGCGTTGTTATCGGCCTCATCATTTGGTAGCCAAGCCTGTTTTTACTCAGACTCTACCGTACTTGCAGCACAAGGCTCTGGCTGTAATTTAATGAGCCATGCAGTAACGCAACTACCTTATACATTAATTGCCGCGGCACTTGCCGTTGTCGGCTTTATTGTTATGGCATAAATTAAGTTAATTTAAATAAAACACCCCAATGTAGTACTAC
>NZ_DCYU01000033.1:0-48535 GCF_002331165.1 Pseudoalteromonas sp. UBA2102 | reverse complement strand
GTAGTACTACATTGGGGTGTTTTACCAATCCACAATAATACTTAATTAAGCGGATTGGCATTCTTTTAGCTGTATAAATATATATAGCTTATTTTTGTAATTTAATACCATTGTAATAGGTTTCAAGCGATTGAATTTTGGTTTGATTTGGTAAATCAGCAAAGTCGCTTTCTACAAATTTAGTACCACGTAACTGCACATTTAAACGTGCGGCTTGTGGGTTTAACATAGTTTGTTTGTAGTACTGCTTAATATCCTCAAGCGTTACTTTTTCAACTTCATCAATTAGCTTTTGCTTAGAGTCAAAGTTAAAGTTTTCGCGATACCAATCAGTAATAAGTGGCCCCATTTCATCGCTTAGGTTTTTAGGCTGCTCTTTTAGTGATACAAGCGTGGCATTTTTAAGTTGAGCAAAAGTATCTAAGCTCATATTATCAAGCTCTACCGCGTACTCTTTTTTGAATTGATCAAAACGTGCCTGTATTTCTTTTGGCCCTTTAACAGGTGTTTGAATAAACAAGCCAATTGCCGAGTAATCCTCTATTGGGCGAGCCAGCGCGCCTACGGCGTATGCAAGTTGCTCTTCGGTGCGCATTTTATCAAATGCAATGGTTCTAAAGTGGCTTTGTAACACCGCGGCTTGCGCTTTTTGTTTATACCCTGGCACTGGGTGAACGGTCATATCAACAACTGCCACATCAGCAACATCAATATCTTTTTGCAATACTCGCGTTTCGCCTGGCTGCGGTAACCATGCTTTACTGCGCGCAAACTCACTCGATGTATGATTGCTTGGTAAAGTGGCACTTAACTCATTAGCTATCGATTCTATATCTTGTTGGTTGTAATTACCGTAGCTAAATACACGTAAATCGTTGGTGGCAAATGTGGCTGTTTTTAGCTTGTTTAAATCGGCAACGCTTAGCGATTCTGCCACTTTTATCAGTGCCTCTGTATCAAAGCTGCCTGTGCGGATAAGTTTTGAGTAGGCGCCAAATGCTTGTGCATACGGAAATTGCTTTTGCTGATTTAACAAGCCACGTTTGTAGCGATCAATGGCTTGGGTAAATGCTTGTGCCGTTACGTCGGCTTTTAACCCGCTTAGCGCTTGTTTTAAAAGTATATCTTGCTTATCGGTAAAGCCACTCATTGATAAAACTAAACCATTACTTGGCGCAAGGTTTACACTCATGCCGGCAATGGCGGCTTCGGTGCTTAGTTGGCTTTGTTGAATGTTATATAAGTCGGCCCATACTGAGTAAAGTACTTCAGCATTAATATCATTTAAGCCTGGTTGGGTATTAATATATACCTCAACCAACCCCTTTGGCTGGGCAGCAAATTTTTGGCTTGCTTGGCGCCATACTTTTACGCCGTTTTTATCGTAAGCCAGTTCAGGGTGTTTTTGCTCTTTAAACTCAGCTGTTTTAATCGCGAAGCTTTCAGGTAGTAAGTTATTTACACTTGGTAAAGCAAGCTTAAACTCGCTTGATGTTTTCCAACTGGCAATTTCGGCATCGCTAATATCTTCTATGCGGTATTTACCATCATAAAAATGCAGTTGCGAGTCGGTTTCTTCTTGTTGCGAAATATACCAAACGCGCAACGTATCGGCATTTAACTGCTTAAGTACCTCGTTTATCGCCTCTGCGTCAAATTTGGCATAATAGTAAGGCGCATCAATGGCATGATTTAATGGGTAATCTTGCATGCTGCCAGTAAGCGCACTGACATAGCTAAACTCATCGCCTTTTTCTAAAAACTTAAATTGATTGCTAAGTGATGTACGAATTTCATTAAAGTACTTAGCATCTACACCTTCTTTTTTAATCAGTTCAATGTATTGCATAATAGTTGCGACAATTGTTTCGCGGTTTTTCATGCCTTCATCGGTTAATTCTAGCGAAATAGTAAGCGCGCCGTAATTGCCGTACTGACTAGGAGAAGGAGACGCTGTTAATTGCGATACCCAGCCTTTGTCGCGTAGTAATTGTGCCGGGCTACCTGGCATTTCATTACTTAATAAATAACTGACATAACGGTTAGGTTTAACCGCAAAGTCGCGGCTGTTGTTATTAATAGTAAACTCAAGTTGCAGCTGTTTTACGTCTTCATTAGGTGAGTAATATACTTTTTTGCCACCGGCTTTATCAAAATCAAGCTCTGCGGTAACGGTTGGCTTTTCAATGTGTTTATTTTTGATATCGGCAAAATAAGTTTTTGCTTTTTGCTCCATTTGCTCAATTGGCAAGTTTGAAATAAGCGCTACTTTCATAATGTTAGATGAATAGTATTTATTGTAAAAGTCGACCGTTTCTTTGTGTAATTGGCTGCCTTCTTTGTCTCCTAGCGTTTCTAGGTTACCAATTAAAAAGCGATTTGCCGGGTGATCGCCCATCATTTTACGGGCAAGTTTAAACTGGCCAAAAAAGTCCATTTCGCGGCGCATTGACCACTCGGCATTTACAGCGTTTTTTTCTTTATCTGTATATTCAGGGTACAGCTTAGGGGCTTTAAAAAAATCAGCAAAACGGTCTAGCGCTTCATCAAAGGCATCGTTATTAATTTTAAACATGTAGTTTGTAATATCGAGCCAAGTATACGCATTATTTACCCCGCCATTTTTGGTCATAAAGTCAGAGTAGCCTTTTGTATCGGGGTAGCGCTCTGTGCCTAAAAAAAGCATATGCTCTAAGTAATGTGCCATACCTTGCTGCATCATAGGGTCGTGTAGTAAGCCTACGCCTACACTTAGTGATGCTGCTGATTTTTCAGCGCTTGGATCAGAGACTAAAATGACTTCTATTTCGTTTTCGAGGGTAAGGGTTTTATATTCGCGCGTATCATTTGGGCTTACAACTAATGTGTCTGAGAGTAAGGAGCTTTGCGAAGAACTAGCAACCGATAATGTAGATGATGTATTAGTACAGCCACTTAAAACTGCTAAAGCGATGACGCTAAAACCAAGAATTTTTTTCATTTTGTTTTTCCATTAAAATTGCGCTTAGGATGCGCTCAAAACAACGTAATAGAGCTAAATTAACACTAACAATTAAGGGTTTACCACAAAATAATACTAATTTATGTAACACATTGTGAAAAACACCTGCATACTTAAAGTCAGAAAATAATAACGAAGGAAATAGGATGGAAAAAATAATAATACTCGCCATGTTTGCACAAGTAACGTTATCGCTCGTTGTAATGTTAATTATGGGCAAGCGACGCTTTGCTGCTGCAAAAAACAAACAACTACAGTTGGACGATTTTAAAACCATGCGCCTTGATAACGCAGGCGATACCGTACGCGTAGCAGATAGAAACTTTACAAATCAGTTTGAAATACCAGTGCTTTTTTATATCGGTTGTATTGTTGCATTGCAACTTAACAGCGCTAGCTACTTAATTACTGCGCTTGCGTGCTTATTTGTTATTTCGCGTATTGTGCATACGGTTATTCATATTGGCAGTAATAATGTAAGAATGCGCTTTAATGTTTTTTTACTAGGCTGCGCCAGTGTGTTTGCTTTATGGCTCGCGATTATTTGGCGAATTTTAGCATTTTAGTAAAAGCGGCTTAATTAGCCGCTTTTTTATTTACTGTTTAACACTTAATTAGTATTTAGCGCGTTTTAAGCGTTTACCCACACCAAGCAGTGCAATTAAGCAAAAACCAACCCCCATACTCCCACCCGAACTGCTTGATGAGCCAGCCTCTGCTGATGAATCGTCCTGGCTTATTAATGTATTGGCTGTTGGGTTTAAGTTGGCAGATGAAAGCGGGTCGTCATCTAATACCACCACACTATTAATAGTTACAAAGTTAGCGCTGCTCAGAGCGACATCGCTACTTGAGCATTGTTCACTGGTTATATCAACCAATGGGATATCGCCGCAGTGTACCAATCCAGCAATACTATCGAGCGTAGCTTGGCTTTGCTCTGTAATTTGCCCAAATACTGTAAAACCGCCATTTTGGGTATCAAGCGCTTCGCTATTATCAACCATATTAAAAAACCACTGGCTCGTTGCGCTGTTTTCATCGTTGGCTAATTTAGCCATCGCGATTGTACCCTTCACATTAGATAAAACAGGCTCATTAACAACAGTAGGCTTGGTGGTTATTGGCACTAATTCGTCGGTAAATGTAAAGCCACCGCCTTGTATTACAAAGTCGCTGACTGAGCGATGTATTACGGTTTGGTTGTATGCGTCATCTTCAATATAACTTAAAAAGTTAGCAACCGTATTGGGGGCTTGTTGATCAAACAAGTTAAGCTCTATCACCCCGTGCGAAGTTTGCATTTCAACAATAGTGGCTTGGCTAGTAAAGCACGAAAACGCAAGTAGTGAGCCAATCAGGCACTTTTTCATCATGAGTCCTTTTTGTTATTGTTATTTAAATTAAGTGTTAATACCAATTCACACTATACGCCAAGGAAAAGCATTTAGAAGGCACAACTACAATTAACACCCTTTTAGTTACACTTCATTACATATTCTTTTAAATAACACTTGCTGTATTCGCTTTGTGTAAAAGCATTTAATAATTTAATATTACTTTTAAAAATCGAATATAAAAAAGTATAAAATAAGTACGTTATTTATCGCTAAATTAGTTTAAACTAACCGCCTAATAAATTAAGCACACCATAATAAATGGGTATTTCATGCGTATAATTATTTTATTTTCAGTTATTTTATCTGTTATAGGTTGTACAAACTCACCTTTAAACACCTCCACTGCTCCACAGTATATTACTGTATTACATACTAACGATAATCACGGGCGCTTTTGGCATAACGAAAAAGGTGAATATGGTATGGCAGCGCGTAAAACGTTAATTGACGCTTTACGTAACAAAGCTCAACAACAAGGCCATGCAGTCCTGCTGCTTTCTGGCGGTGATATTAACACCGGTATACCTGAGTCAGACTTACAACACGCAGAGCCTGATTTTAAGGGAATGTCGTTACTCGGTTACGATGCTATGGCCATTGGTAACCATGAATTTGATAACCCACTGAGCGTTTTAACTAAGCAGCAGCAATGGGCTACCTTTCCTTTACTGTCTGCAAATATTTTTGACAAAGCAACTGGGGAAAGCGCATTTCAAGGCTATAAAATTTTTGAAAAGGGGGGCTTAAAAATTGCGGTTATAGGACTTACCACTACAGACACCGCTAAAATAGCTAACCCACAATATATTGGCCATTTAGAATTTAAAGACCCCGTTGATGTGACGGCAGCTCTCGCTAAAAAAATTAATGAGCAATACAACCCCGATATCACTATTGCACTTACTCACATGGGCCATTATGTAGATGCAAACTTTGGGATTAATGCCCCGGGCGATGTCACACTTGCCCGCTCTTTACCCGCTAATACCTTAGATATGATTATTGGTGGTCACTCGCAAGAGCCGGTTTGTATGGCAGCTAAAAATAAAAATGACGATAACTTTAAACCCGGTCTTGCGTGTAAGCCCGATCAGCAAAACGGCACGTGGATTATGCAAGCACATGAGTGGGGCAAGTATGTAGGTAAGGCAGAGTTTAAGCTAGAGAACGAAAAGCTCACCTTACTCGATTATAAATTGCTGCCAGTTAATTTATATGTTGATGAAATTCAAGTCGATGGGTCTAGTAAACAAGTATTAGCCAACGAATACATTAAACCCGATCCGACCCTAGAAGCTTTTTTAGCAAGTTATCAAGCAAAAGGCGCAAAACAAATTGCAGGTAAAATTGGCAGTGTTGATGCGCGTTTAGAGGGCGATAGAAACAAGGTACGTTACCAACAAACTAATTTAGCGCGTGTGATTATACAGGCACAAATGAATGTGGTTGGCGCCGACTTTGGCCTTATTAGTGGTGGCGGAATAAGAAGCTCTATTGAAGCTGGCGATATTAGCTATAAAGATATTTTAAAAGTACACCCGTTTAAAAATCGCATTACTTACATGGACTGGCAAGGGCGTGATTTATGGAACTACTTAGAAACAGTGACCAGCTTCCCTGTTGATGCAGGTGCCTATTTGCAATATCACAAATTAGCGTTTACCCGTAAAAATGGCAAATTAGTCAGTGTACTCATTGATGGTAAGCCATTTGATGAAAATAAAACTTACCGTATGAGTTTAAATAGCTATAACGCATCGGGTGGTGACGGTTACCCTGCTATTAATAAACTCAAAGGGTTTGTGAGCACAGATGAAACCGATGCCCAGGCGCTTAAAACCTTTGTATCGCAAAATAGTCCTCTTAAAGCTGCGCAGTTTGCACCTAAATAACAAAACGTTATTAAAAGATAATGTTTAAGGAAAGTAGCTGACTACTTTCCTTTTATTTCTATGTTTCCCTTTGCAATATTTATTAAACCGTAACTGTGTAAACGTGAGCGAGAGCCCTCGCCATATGCTTTAGGCGGATAATAAATGTCTTTCATATCAGGGTGTTCGTTTAAGACTTCGTCTAGGGCTGCACGAATCTCACTGAGTGTTTTTTCTAAGCTGCTATTAAAATTTGGCCGCTTGCGTATAGTATGCCCAAGCTCAATCAACCTATAAAAGTACTTATTAGCAAGCTCTATAAGCTCATCTGGCACGTATTTATTTTGATTTAGCACAACATCTTTATTATCACGACAAAACTCTATTAATGCTAAATAAAAGCATAACGGTTTGTTAGCTAAACACACTGTAGCCTCAGGCATATAACTATTACTGAGTGTTTTAGTGTTTAAATCAATGATCAATGCCAGCTCTTTTGGTTTTCCTAAGTCGGTACCAGCATTCAGTGATGGGCCTTTTGCATCTACAGGCATACCTATAATAGACTTCAGCCATTTGCTAAATAAAATACTCAAAACCAAAAATAACAAACAAATTAAAAACCTGTTTTCTGACCAAAACTGTGCGTTTTTCTCAAACACTAAAGAGACATGGGTAGTGCTCGACTTGAGTGTTCTTACAAACTGGTTTGGCTTTAAAGTTAAAGGCTTAGCAGATTTTGGCACAATTTTAACTAAGCGAAGATTATTGTCTAAATAGCCGTTGAGCTTTAATAAGTAGTCTTGCACTGCATGTTGGTTACCCGAGTGCTTTAAAAGCTCATTAGAGAGCGCAATTAACGGTAAATCGAGTGCAACTTGTTTTTCGGTTTCAATAACCTGGCGTTTAATAGCGTCACTCTGCTCATTAATTACAGACACATAAAACACTAAACAGTTAATAATAAAAACAGCGCAGCCAAAAAAAACATATTTATACTTATCCATTTTTAACGATCTCATCTTTAGCTGTTACCTGCTCTGAACTGCAATCCCAGTACGATTGCGCCTCTTTGTAATAACTCAGTGTCTGCTCCTTTGACATATCAAGAATATGACGCTGTACAGCACATAAAAGGTCTGTATTGTTTTGCTGCATTTTTAGATACCAGCGCGAACCTGAAATTTTATTACTTAAAGGGGTTATATAATTTTTTGAAAAACGAGCAGCATCACTTTCTTTCCAAAAAGACGCAATAATATCGACCTGCCCATTAGCTAATAAGTCACGAAGCTCGCTGTGCGAACTGGCGTAAGTAATATCTAAATTGGCTAAGTTGATATTTAAATCTTTAAACATTTTCTTTGGAAGTATATGGCCAGAGCGGCTTGTAGGGTAATCTAATAAGCCTATACGCTTATCTAAAAAGTATTGTTTTGTTAAGCGTGGTTTTTCTTTTGAGGAGATAAAAAATGCGGTGTAATCAGAAAAGCCCACCACAGATTGATAGTTATAAGTTAGCTCTGCATTAAAGGCGTCCATTATATTATTTTTTGCAAGTACGAGGTCTGCAATCCCTTTGCCTACAAAATCGAAGCTTTCCGTTGTACTGTCACCCCAGTAACCTTTAACTGAACCGTATTGTTTCGTTACCACGGTATCAAGGCATAGAGACTCTGTAAGCTTCTCTGCCACGCTTTGCGATGGCGTAAATACAATAAGCTGATTTTTGTTTTCACTGGCTGTTGTATAACATTGTGTTGACGTTTTTATTAGTTCTGGGAAATTTATTTCATCACTTTTAACGCTCACCTTTCCAACAGACCATGCAGCAACCATAACCAGAAACAAAAGTGTAACAAACGACAGTTTATGTAACATGACCTTTCCAAACCCCATCAATAAGATGTACCTAACAACGCTAAGGCTTTATTTGAACAATATTATTTACTTATTACAACAGGTAATTTTACCCATTAAAGTTAAGCTGTTGATTTAAAACGATTATGAATAAGAAATAATGAATACTCTTGACTCCTTTCTATATTTAGCAAAAACAATCACAATGTTTACACCAGCTAATAGGTGAATAAAAATAAATGCAGGAAACATTGATGCGCATTAAAATTGCTACTCTCGTAGCAACAACGTTAATAATTGGTGCTGTTTTTACAACTTCTAAAGCGTATGCGTGGGGTCAAAATGGTCATCGAATTGTTGGGCATATTGCTGAGCAACATTTGAGTGACGAAACAGTGTATAACCTGTTGCCACTATTAGAAGGACAATCCCTAGCTCAAATTTCTACTTGGGCAGATGAGATGCGATCTAGTCCTGAACTATTTTGGCGTAAAAAATCTTCACGCTGGCACTACATAAACCTTCCTAAAAATAAAACACTTTCTCTAAATCACGCACATACACACAGCAAAGACGATGTAACAAATATTCTAGAAGGTATTTACTTCTCTATTAATACACTTCAGTCATCTACCTCTTCCCTTAATGAAAAACAGTTTGCTTTAAAGTTTTTAGTTCACTTGGTTGGCGACAGCCATCAACCATTTCATGCTGGGCGAAGTGAAGATAGAGGCGGCAATTTAATTAAAGTTGATTTTTTTGACAACGAAACCAATTTGCACAGCCTTTGGGACACTGGACTAATAGAAAATGAAAACTTAGCTTACACTGAATACGCTAAGTTTATAGATACCGACGATGCAGCATTAATTAAAACATACTTAAACAGCAGCCCTACTACTTGGCTGATGGAATCTCACAAACTGGCCGAAGATATTTATACCTCAACCAGTGATGAAGTGAGCTATAGTTATGTTTTCAAATACAATCCGCTTGTTAAGCAGCGTTTGCAAAAAGCAGGCGTTAGGCTTGCGGGTGTATTGAACTATTTATTCGATTCGTCAGATGACAACAAAAAATTAAAAATAACGACAAAATAACAATCAACCTATAAATAAAAAACCTACACACGGGAATTAATTTATGTTTATACACTCTCTGGAGTATAGCTAAAATAATACAGCTAAAAATGTATTAATTACAAAATGTAAATAATTAATTGTAAAAGGAATTATAAAGTTTGCATTTCATAATACTGTCACATAACGGCGGTAACATAACAATAAGTAATTAATCCAAATTTAGTTAAGTATACAAGTATAAATTGTGCAAATTAATTTTGCATATTACAAGAGTATAAATTCAACAACACTGCTGACTTTATACTACTTAAAATAACAATTTAATTATAACTTTCACGGGAAATGAAAATGAAGACTAAACTTCAAAAAACAGCACTCTCACTTGCTATCGCTGCGTGTGTAAGTGTAAGTGGCGCTGCATTCGCCAACGAAACAACCTCTGCGATTAAGGGTCAAATTACCGGTCCAAACGGTAACCCAGCTCCAGGTACCAAAATAACAATTTTACACGTACCGTCTGGCTCAGTTAAAACAACAGAAGCAAACGATGCAGGTTACTTTACTGCTAAAGGCCTTCGTGTTGGTGGTCCTTACAAGGTAATCGTTGATTCTGATGTTTATGCTGATCAAGAATTTAATAACATTATCCTAAACATTGGTAACGATTACCCAGTAAATGCTGCACTTGAGCCACAATCAAGCATGGAGCAAATTGTAGTAACGGGTGCACCTATCAGCTCTATGTCTGGTGGTACTGGCCCAGCGTCTACATTTACTTTAACTGATCTTGAAAACACACCTGCTATTAATCGTGATTTAAAAGATATTATTCGTATTGACCCGCGTATCACAATTGACGATAGCCGTGGTTCAATCAACTGTGGTGGTGGTAACCCTCGTTACAACAGCTTAACGCTAGATGGCGTTCGTATGAACGATAACTTTGGTTTAAGCTCTAACGGTTACCCTACTATTCGTGCCCCTTTCTCATTTGATTCAATTGAGCAGGTTTCAGCTGAGCTAGCACCATTTGACGTACAGTACGGTGGTTTTACCTCGTGTAACATTAATGCGGTAACAAAATCTGGTGGTAATGAAGTTCACGGTGGCATCTTCTATGATTACACAAGCGATTCATTAAAAGGCGATAAAATTGAAGGCGAAGACGTTGATAACGGTAACTACACCGAAAAACGTTACGGCTTTAACGTTGGCTTACCGTTAATCGAAGATAAACTGTTTTTATTCACTTCATACGAAAAGCTTGAAGGTGTGCAACAGTTTAACTACGACGGTTTAAGCAGCGGCAGTGTAACTGCAGATGATATTGCTCGTATTACAAACATTGCTCAAACTGTATATGGCTATGACGTAGGCGGTATGCCTTCAAGTATGCCTGTTGAAGATGAAAAAATCTTAGTTAAATTAGATTGGAACATCAACGAAGATCACCGTGCAAACTTAATCTACAACTACAACGACGGTAATACGGTTTCACAGTCAGACACTGGTTCTAGCCGTGTTTCACTATCAAACCACTTTTACGACCAAAGTGCAGAATTTACTTCAATTATCGCGTCTGTGTATTCAGATTGGTCAGATGATTTTTCAACTGAAGTTCGTATTGGTAAATCAGAATTAGACGCAACGGTACAATCGCTTGATGCTGCAAGCAGCTTTGGTGAAATGCAAATAAGCACAGGTAACGGTGGTACAGTTTACATTGGTCCAGATGATTCTCGTCAATCAAATGATTTAGATTACGATACCACTACATTTAAAGTAGCGGGTACTTACTACCTTGACCAACATACCATTACAGCTGGCTATGAGTTTGAAGAGTTAGACGTATTTAACTTATTCGTACAACAAACTGAAGGCGAGTACCGTTTTTATAACGAAAGAGATTCAGACGTAACGGGTATTGATTTATTTGAGCAAGGTATCGCAAACGCTGTTTACTACAACAATGCTGCCGGTACTAATGATCCTAACGATGCGGCTGCAAGTTTCTCATACGCTCAGCATACGTTTTATGTTCAAGACGAATATGCATTTACAGACTTAGATGCAAACATCACATTTGGTTTACGCTACGATAAATACACAAGTGATGACGTACCAAACTTTAACCAAAACTATACTGACCGCTATGGTTTTAGTAACCAAAGCACGTTTGATGGTATTGATTTACTTCAACCACGTGTTGGCTTCCAGTGGTATGCAACAGACGAGTTAGAAGTTCGTGCTGGTGTTGGCTTATTCTCTGGTGGTAACCCAAATGTTTGGTTATCTAACTCTTACTCTAACGATGGTATTACAAACATCGGTACATTCCGCAGCTCGGTTGATTTATTCAACACGCCAAACGTAAATGGTGGCGCGCCTGGTTTTGAAGTACCACAAGAGATGTTTGATGAAGTTGCTAACACTGTAATTGGCTCAGGTGATGCTACAGTAAATGCAGTTGACCCAGACTTTGAAATTCCTTCAGAGTGGAAATACTCAATCGGTGCAACATACACAACTGAAAACGAGTATGTTATTTCACTTGATTACTTATACTCTAAGAAGAAAGATGCTGCCTTAATGCGCGACATCGCACTTCAGGATTCGGGCGAAACTACATTTGATGGTCGTCCTATTTACGAGTCAATCGAAGGCCGTGATGGTGAATACCTTCTTACAAATGTAAGTGGTGATAGCGGTGATTCATCGGTTATTTCATTAGCTGTAAGCAAAATGTTTGACAATGGCGTAAGCGTTAACTTTGGTTACGCATACACAGATTCAGACGATGTTAACCCAATGACAAGCTCTGTTGCTGGCTCAAACTACGGTAACATTGCTCTAACGGATCCTGGTAACCCTGGTGTTGCATCATCAGATTACGAAATCCCACATCGTTTTACTATGACGCTTGGCTACTCTCATGAATTTGTAGATGGTTTTGCTACTCGCTTTAACCTATACGGTGAAGCATACAAAGGCTTACCATACAGCTACACATTTGACGGAAGTGATGACGCATGGGGCGATGCTAACTGGAATGGTGACCGTCAGTTACTTTACGTACCACTTGAAAACGATCCTAACGTTGTTTACGACATGAGCGCTGATGAAATTAACGCGTTTAACGACTTTATCGCATCTAACGGTTTAGAGCGTGGTGAAATCACTGGCCGTAATGCTGAAAACTCAGATTGGTTTGTTAAATTTAACTTTAAAGTTACTCAAGAATTACCAGGCTTTATGGATGGCCATAAAGGTGAAGCATTCTTCGTAATTGATAACTTAACTAACCTGTTAAACGATGATTGGGGCGTACTTAAAAAAGGTCCTTTCGTTGGCGCTAGCATGATTTCAACATCAATTGATGAGCAAGGCCGTTACGTATACTCAGGCTTTAATGAAAACAACGCAAATACATCAGTACAATCTGATGCGTCATTATGGCAAATGCGTGTAGGTGTTCGTTACACTTTCTAATCGCATTAGCGTAAAAAACGACTAATTAAAGCCCATCTTTTGATGGGCTTTTTTTTACCAACCAGCTTAATTAAATTATCTATTTTAATGATGGATATATGTGTTGAGAGCTAGGCAAAAAATTTCTATTTAGTTTTCTAAATGAAAATTTTATAACGCAGATAGCGACACATTTAGCCCCTCAAAATGATTAAGTATTATTGCGGATTGGTTTTATAAGGCCTCTTTAAGCTCTTTTAGTAAATTTAGCAATTGGACTTGTTGCTGCTTACTAAATTTTTCAGCTAATTGTGCTTCCCAGTTTTGTGCATCACGTGCTATGAGCTTGTAAATTGCATTGCCCGGCTCATTTAACATAACCTGCGTTACTCGCTTATCTTGCTGATTTAGTTGTGCTTCTACATACCCTCTTTGCAGCAATGATTTTATAGCTCGCGAAACCGTTGACTTATCCATATTGGCCTGTGTACATAAATCTTTTGCATTGCTTTTGCCATATTGTGCTAAGTTTGCCAACACCCGCCATTGAGGGATGGTTAAGTTGTATTTTTGCTGATAAACACGCGCAAAATCATCGCTTATAAGATTTGCCATTTGGTTTAACTGATAGGGCAAAAACTGCTCTAGATCTATTTCCATTATTACTTTCTCATCGCATTTACACACTGTGAAAACTGTGCATTTTTATTTACAGGCTAAAACATGCGCCCATTTGAAATTACTCTCACTTGAGAGTACTTTAAACTAATTAGGGCCTGTTGACCTTTCAGGATTGAAATTTGTTCAATCTAGGGGCCATTTAATCGCGGCGCGAGGTTTGTAACCTAGTGGGCTAAGTAAAAACCGAGCAACAAAGAGTAAATGGCCCCTAGGCAGAACCCTTCGGGCAGCGCCTGTTTGACTTTTATGCTACGTTATCGCCTATTTATGGGGAACAACCACACTGCATAGGCTCTGCCTTGCCTAATTCCCAAACAGACTGCTGCAAATTCAACCTCGAAAGATAAACAGGCCCTAGAAAGATAAAACAATGTCACTCTCACAGGATCTAAATATGGCCAGCGAAATAAACTACATGAGCGGTTTTGGCAATGAGTTTGAAACCGAAGCGCTACCCGGTGCACTGCCTGTTGGGCAATTTACCCCACAAAAGGTGAAGTACAATTTATACACCGAGCAATTTAGCAGCACGGCCTTTACGGCACCGCGAGCCGCTAATCGTCGCACGTGGCTGTACCGCCTTCGTCCATCGGTGGTACAAGGTGAATACACCGCTATAGATAACGCACTAATAAGAACAGCGCCTATAACTGAAGCAATTACGCCCCCTACAATGATGCGCTGGAGCCCTATTGATATTCCTTCAAAGCCCACTGATTTTATTGATGGCTTAATTACAATGGCTGCAAATGGCAGTGCCAATGGGCAAACCGGTATGGGTATTCATGTTTATGTTGCTAACAGTTCTATGAAAGGGCGTTATTTTTGTAATGCCGATGGTGAGCTATTGTTTGTGCCTCAGCATGGCGAACTGTTATTACACACTGAATGTGGAAAGCTCACAGTAAAGCCGGGGGAAATTGCCGTCATTCCTCGCGGGATTAAATTTTCGGTTGATTTAATTGATGAAACCGCACGTGGCTACATTTGTGAAAACTATGGTCATGCATTTGAACTTGCCGAGCGCGGCCCCGTCGGTGCAAATGGCTACGCCAACGACAGAGACTTTAAATACCCTGTTGCTGCATTTGAAGATAAAGAAGGTAGCTTTGAATTAGTCACTAAATTTAACGGTCATTTATTTAGTTGCCCTATCACACACTCGCCTTTTGATGTAGTTGCTTGGACCGGTAACAGCGCACCGTACAAATACGACTTAGCGCGTTTTAATGTTATTAATACCGTGAGTTTTGACCACCCAGATCCTTCTATATTTACTGTACTTACCTCCCCTTCAGCCACTGAAGGCATGGCAAATGTAGATTTTGTAATTTTTCCACCGCGTTGGATGGTGGCAGAGAATACATTTAGACCTCCTTACTATCATCGCAATATTATGAGTGAGTTTATGGGCTTAATAGAAGGGGTTTACGATGCAAAAGAGCACGGGTTTGTACCAGGAGGCGCTAGTTTGCATAATTGTATGTCGCCACATGGGCCTGAAGCCGAGGTATTCGAAAAAGCATCTAACGCTGAGCTTGCACCGCAAAAATACGAGAACACGTTGGCCTTTATGTTCGAGTCTCGTTACATAATATCGCCCACTAAATATGCCCTTGAAGGAAAAGAGCGCCAAACTAATTACACTCAGTGCTGGCGTAGTATCACAAAACATTTTACAGGCGAGGAATAATAACAATGAAACTATACAGCTACTTTCGCTCATCTGCCGCATACCGTGTACGCATAGCACTTAATTTAAAAGGCATTGAGCATGATATGCAATTCGTTAATTTACTTAAATCTGAACAGCTAGCGCAGCCTTACTTAGATAAAAATGTGCAAGGTTTACTTCCTGCTCTTGAAACGGACGAAGGCGTATTAGCGCAATCACTGGCTATTTTAGAGTGGTTAGATGAAAGCTATCCGCAAACGCCGTTAATTTATGGCACTGCATGGCAAAAAGCGCAAATTCGTAATATTAGCTATGCAGTGGCATGTGATATTCACCCAGTAAATAATTTACGAGTGCTGAAGTATTTAAGCAACGAATTGGAGGTAGACGAGCAAGCTAAAGCCGCCTGGTATAGGCATTGGGTAGAGCTTGGATTTGAAAAAATTGAATTGATGCTAAGTGAAAACGATGAGTTTTGCGTAGGCAATACACCCACTCTCGCTGATATATGCTTAGTGCCACAGGTATTTAATGCGTTGCGTTTTAATGTAGATATGGCTGCGTATCCAAAAATTGCAGCCATTTATGCACGTTGTAATGCATTACCCGCTTTTAGTGACGCCGCGCCGCAAAATCAGCGCGATGCAGTTTAACTTTTTAATGCGCAGTGAATAACACTCACGTGCTCTATTAAATCAAGGCCCAGTTCGGTTAAATAGCCGCCATCTGGGCTGTCTATCACGCCTTTATCAAACAACCTTTGTGCCGCGCTTAATAAATTTGGTTCAGCATCCGAATGTAACTTAATCCCTTGCATTTTGCTCTCTCGTGGAAATTTAGCTAATAACGTAAATTCATCTATCATTGTTTGATTAAATTGCATGTGTTCACCTTTTTATAATTGTGTGTTTAAGTCAGTGTTGTTTAACGCTATTACTTACCCTAGCATGTTTTTTAATCGTGTGTACTATTTTTAAACTATCAAAACTCGAGGTCGCTCATGCGCCATATTATGGTTTTATTTATTTTTTTAATTGCGTTCACTTTAGCCCCTAGCAGTTATGCAAAAACAGTCAAAACGCATTCTATTATTGACGCTAATGAGATTATTAATAAGGGTGATATTTGTTGGTACGACAACAAACGTTATAGTGAAGGCGCGCTGGTGCAAGTACATTCTTTTACCTTAGTGTGCGCAGCTAATAACCCACAGCATAATAACAGTGAGCTAATTTGGCTAAAATTAGATAAAAAAGGCAATATTGTTTATCCCACAAAGCCTAAAACCATTACGGTCAATTAGCGCTAAAAGAGGATTTACGCTACAATGCGCACAGTTTAAATAAGTAGTATGGCTATGGATAATCAACCAAAAAATCCTCTTCATGGGGTAACGTTAGAACAAATTTTAGTAGAGCTTGAGCAGCGCTTAGGGTTTAAAGCCATGGGCGAGCAAGTAAACATTAAATGTTTTACCGACTCACCGAGTATTAAATCAAGCTTAAAATTTTTACGTAAAACCCCTTGGGCTCGCGATAAAGTTGAAGCTCTCTACTTACATACGTTAAGTAACAAACCGCTGCGTAAACCCAAAAGCGCTCAGCGCCCTAAGCCTGCCAGCCAAAGCGATAGCAGTGGTTTTGTTTGGCCAAGCATTAAAAAGTAACACAAAAATGCACGTTAAATACGTGCATTTTGTATTTTATAGCTCCTTACTAATTACTTTTAACGAGGCGGGGTCAACTGTAATAGTAAGCGTATCCGCTGTTTTTATTTCACCATCCAGTACATACTTAATTTCTTCGTCTGCGGTTATCGTTACTTTTTTAGCGTTGGTATGATGCGAGCTAATTGCTAAATGCGTTTGTGTAATACTACTAAACATAAGTTCAGCAATGCTTAACACGCGAGTGGTGTTTTCATCACTAGGTAGCAGCCAATTAATGTCTAATAGGCCATCTTCGTGATCGGGCTGACCACCTCCTTGAGCTAATAACGTAGTAAATGGCGCAGCATTAGCCACAATAAAGCTATTTGTATTTACCTCCTGCGTTTGATTATCATCAAGGGTGACATAAAGGGTTTGCGCTTTTTGCTCACTAAATGCCTGAAAAAAACCACTTAAATAGGCAAGCTGACCCGATTCGTTTTTTGAGTCTCTATCTGCTTTTTCTACCATTGATTGCTCATAACCAATCCCAGCTAACAACAGCATTAACTCGTCATTACAATAGGCCGTATCAATTGTTTGGGTTTGCCCATCAATAATAAGATCGCAGGCCTGCTCAACAGGAATGATTTTAGAGCTAATCCCCATAAGCACATGCGCTAAGGCATTGGCTGTGCCCATTGGAATAATACCCAGCTTGCACTGAGTGTTTACCAATACACTTGCTACCTCTGTCACGGTTCCATCACCGCCACAGGCAATTATTATATCTGGCTTATCTTTAATGGCTTGTTTAGCAAGCTCAATACCGTCTATTTCTTTGGTGGTGGTTAATACTTCTAAATCATAATACGCCGACAACCTAGCCACTATTAAATGCTCTTTGTCTTGCCACATTTTGGTACCCGACACAGGGTTTGCAATAATAACGGCTTTGTTTTTAATAACTAGCTCGCCCTTTTTATGTCGCTTTGCTAAATGACGAAGCTGATGCTTATTAAGATTTGCGGTTTCGCGGGTTTCTTTTATTTGCGCGAGCACTTGGTGAACATCGGCGTTTTTATCTTGGCTCAGTAAATACGCTGCCATAACAAATACCGAACGCCCTCTGCCCAGTGCACAGTGAACTACCACGCGGCGGTCTTCTTTAATATGATGATGTATCCAGTTAATGGCTTGGTTTAATTGCGAATGGGTAGGCACACTATGATCAAGCACCGGAATATTTAAATAGCTAATATTTTCTTGTGTAGAGCTCCATTCTAAGCCATCAAACTCACACGTTACATCTAATATTGCCGTTATGCCGTTTTCTTTTAACGTATCTATATCAGAGGGGAACAATCGGCATGCTAAAAATAAATGGTCGTTAATTTTTTGAATGGGAGGGACTTTATCGTGCTTGCGAGAATACGCATTGTAAATTTGAGCACCCAGTAAAAAAGGCACAAATGCCCAGCGAATATAAAATGGGATGACACCATTTTCACGCTTTCTAAAAATTTTCGCCAAATTAAAAATGTAAGCACCACTGACAAGAATTAACGACAATGCACTCCAGTAAAATACCACTGCAAAATATACCGAGTTAACCTCCCACCCTATAAATATAAAAATTAACGCTAAAATTAAATAACTCGTTGCAGCCCACATATTTTCTCCTTTATTTTTACTGTTTTGGCACATTTTTTTACAGCTGTGTATAAGTGTAGTAGCAATTTACACGCCAACAAAAGTTGTTTTTTAGGAACAAAAACAACACTAAGTAACTGATATAAAATAAATAAAAGTAGCTAGCTTTAGCTGTATTCGCATATTAGGCGCTTTTTACACAGTAATCGGTCATTTTTTCTCACTACTCAAAGGTAACTGTTTATATTTAAAACTTGTTTCAATGTGTACAGCAGCTAATATAAATGTCAGCTTAAAAGTTTTTGCATCCAATCACTCTTTTCACACGTTTATTGAGAGTGTGTTTATCTTTATTGGTTAAATTTATAACAGCCTGTTTAATCTCTATTTCAAAGCGATTAAGTTGCGCTTAAATAAAACAATTTTTAATTCACGAAGCCCAACACACCTCGGTAATAATAAAAACAACAGGAACCTTATGGAAAACGACAATTTACTTCCTCTTTTGTGTAAAACAGCACAGGGTAACAAAGCCGCGTTTGCTGATTTGTATCAGCAAACAAGCGCAAAGCTTTTTGCGATTAGTTTAAATATGCTGTCAAACCGCGCGCACGCAGAAGAAGTACTGCAAGAGGCATTTATAAAAATTTGGCATAACGCGTCAGAGTACAACTCATCTAAAGGCACAGTTATTAGCTGGATGATAAGCATTGTGAGATACCGCAGCTTAGATGCATTGCGTTATCACAAGGTAAGAAAAGAGCAGGCAATGGGTGACGATGAATACGATGAACAAGCTGTCGATGTTAGTTACGACGAACAAACCAAACTTGTTAATTGTATTGAGCAACTTGACCCCCAACAAAAACAAGCCATTCATTTAGCCTATTACAAAGGGCTAAGCCATGGTGAGTTAGTCAATCACATAGAAACGCCCTTAGGCACAGTTAAAAGCTGGATCAGGCGTGGTTTGCAGCAGTTGCAGAGGTGTTTAACATTATGAATTATAATAAACCAGAATTACTTGATGCTTTAGCAGGGCAGTATGTATTAGGTACTTTAAAAGGCCTGGCACGAAAACGTTTTCAACGCTTAATGCTCAGCTTACCGCAAGCCCGAGAAGCCACTATAATGTGGGAGCAAAATTTAAATGATTTAGCCAGTGCAATTACGCCTCAAACACCCAGCGCGCAAGTGTGGCAGAATATTTTAAATACATTAGAACACACCAACCAACCCGTTAAAACGGTGATCAAACCAGCCACATCGCTATGGCGCAATTGGTCATTTATAGCCACAGCTGCCTGTATTATCTTAGCATTTTTGGTTATTCAGCCCACAACTCAGCCCCAATACAGCCAACAAATTGCTTTAGTACAAAACCAAGATAAACAATCACTGTGGTTTATTAACGTAGATGAGCAAACATTATCGGTTAAAGCCAGTGATAAACTCGTTGCGCAAACCGATAAAGACTACGAGCTGTGGATGATTTTAAAAGGGCAAGACACGCCAATTTCGTTGGGTCTACTGCCTCAAAACGGTGAAAAACAGTTACTCAAAGGCACGCGCTTTAAGGCACAAGACATTGCCCTACTCGCTGTTAGCTTAGAGCCTTTAGGTGGCTCGCCAAACGGCCTACCAACACAAGTACTGTACACGACAGATTTAGTTATTTTATAACTAAATAAACGCGACTGGTTGGTCAAACTTTGTTTGGCCAACCTTTTTATTTACCTTGGGGTGTACCGCCCTTTACCTATTAATATTTGATTAAACTAAAGTAGGCTTAATCGCAGTGCGATGCTTATCATATTGTGTGCTCAATACCTGGTGCGTTATTTTAATTGCATACACCCCCTGTAATAAGTATAAAACCAAACCGCTTCAGCCTCTTTATCACTCTCTTATCACTTCCTTATCAAAATATAAAACAGCCTGCTGAAAATTTAATCTTGAACGTTAAATACCCCTTTATTAACAATAATAAAAAATATTTAACTTTTTTGCATCCATTGTGCTTTTTGTTTCGTTATTAGTTATGACTCCAATCAAAACTAAAGGAAAAAGTCATGAAAGCTTTAACTCCATCTATACTCGCAGTACTAGTATGCAGTACCTTAGTAAGCACCTCTAGCGAGGCATCAAGTCACCGTGAAGCGCCGAACATTAGCCGCTTTCCAACCTTAGACTCTACCGACTTTTACGTATTTAATAGTTATGAAGCAGGCAGAGACGACTACGTTACATTTATTGCCAACTATATTCCTCTACAAGATGCCTACGGCGGCCCTAACTACTTTGCTATGGACCCAGATGCAACCTACAGTATTCATATTGATAACGACGGTGATGCAGTTGAGGATATTACCTTTGCTTTTAATTTTACCAGTATGCTGCCAAACGATAATCAAGGCGTGCAATTAACCGTTGGCCCAGAAGATAATCAGCGTACTGTATCTGTACCTCTTAAAAACGTTGGTGGTGTAGCAGCAGGTGATGATAGCGCCGCTAATTTTAGCGAGTCATACACACTCAGCATGATAAGCGGTCCACAACGCACGGGTACCAGTACAGCATTAAGTAATACCACCACCAGTTCAACCACGTTTAATAAACCGCTTGATTATATTGGTGACAAAACATTTGGTTCAATGGCTGATTACCAAACCTATGCAGATCAGTTTGTTTATCAAGTTTCGGTACCAGGCTGTGACAGTATGGCCAAAGTATTTGTTGGTCAGCGCAAAGACCCATTTGTCGTTAACTTAGGTAAAACATTCGATTTAGTAAATTACGTTCCCGTTGAAGGTGATAGTGCGCCTGGTGCTGGAGATGGCGGTGGTTTCCCTGGGGGGATTACACAAAGCAGTGAGAATGACGACCTCGTAGATAAAAACGTTACCTCAATTGCAGTTGAAATGCCTAAAAGCTGTATTGTAGGTGAAGGCAACGGCGTAATTGGTTCATGGACAACAGCGAGCCTACCTCAAGCACGCATTTTAAACCCTAACGCTAAATTTGCAGATAACGCGGTAAATGGCGGTGCATTAACGCAGGTTTCACGCTTAGGTAATCCATTAGTTAATGAGCTAGTTATTGGTATTAAAGACAAAGATACCTTCTCAACGGCTCATCCTAAAGACGATGCACAGTTTTTAGATTACGTTTCGCACCCGTCTTTACCAGAGCTGTTAAATATTTTATTTAAAGATGCAGTAAATACCACACTTGGCGCTAATTTAGAAACTCTTGCTCCAACTAACTTTCCACGTACTGATTTAATCACCGCATTTTTAACTGGTTTTGCAGGGGTAAACCAACAAGCCACCGTAACGCCATCAGAAATGCTACGTTTAAATACTGCAATTGCAGCCACAGCACAAACTGATCAGTCTGCATTTGGTGTAGCCGGTGATGATTTAGCAGGTTTTCCAAACGGGCGCCGTCCAGGTGACGATGTCGTTGATATTGCACTTCGCGTGGTAATGGGGCGTTTATGTCATCCTATTCCTGTAAATGGTGAAGACACCGACTTAGGTCTATGTACACCAGAGGATGCTGATGTAGGTACAGTGCCATTCACTGATGGTGCTCCAGTTGATGCAAGCATGATGGATGCCACTTTCCCATACTTAGCCACCCCACTTGCAGGCTCTAAATAAGGAGTAACGTATGCGTAATTTAAACCTTACCCATAGCAGTATATTGTTATGCGCTTTGGCACTAGGCGCGTGTAGCAGTGATGATGATAACAAACAACCCACACCGGTTGTAAATTCTGCGCCCAGTGCTAGCGATGCAATGTTAATTACACAAACAGAAGTTGAAATTAACGACATGTTAGTGGCCACCGATGCTGATGGCGATACATTAACATACACATTAACTTCGCAGCCGACATTAGGTAACGCTGTAGTAAATAGCGATGGCAGCTTTACCTATACCCCAAACAAAGAAGCAACCGGTAGCGACAGCTTTATGTTTGGTGTATCAGACGGTGTTAACCAGCAAGTGACTGCAGCGGTAAATATAACCATTGAAGCACTGCAAGTGGACTTTGCACAATTTGCAAGCGATGCATTTAATCAAAGCCCCACTGCGCAACCGCTATCTACCAACGGACGTGTCTTTATCAATACAGACACAGACGTAAGCGGTATTTCATCGGGCGCTTCTGGTAACTAACTCAGTAAGTAAATTAAGCTGATGGCCATGGATGGCTTTTTTAAGAGGATAAAACAATGCGCAGTCATTATAAAAAAATGCTCTTTGTTTTTTGCGCTGCACTGTGTGTAAATAACGTGCTTGCAAAACCAATTACCCCAAAAGATAACGCAATTATTGCCTCAAGCAATGCAACATTAAGTGCTAATTTAACCCTTGAGCAACTCACTGCGCTGGTGCTAAATAGCCAATACATAGGCCAAACAGAGCGCTATCAAGGTGTATTAAAAAAACGCTTAAAAAACCTATATACCGCTTCTGCAACTGCACAAAGCGGTTATTTATATGCACGGGTACTTCAAAAGGAGCATGCGTTTTCGCGTGCCATAGACGTTGCTAATAACGTATTAAAAACCCAGCCAGATCATGTAAACACCCATTTATTACTAGCTAATATGTTGATGACACAAGGCAAATTTGAACAAGCTAAGCGCCATTGCGTGGCATTAATTGGTAACACCAGCCTATTAACGGCCAGCACGTGTGTGCTGGATGTACAAAGCCAACAGGGCAAACTGAGTGAAAGTTATCATGCGTTAGTTAAGCTTACGCAAAACAAAAACAGCAGCTTAGCGACAAAACATGTGCTCAGCGAAATGGCATTTAGACTCAATAAATTCACCCGTGCGCAGCAGCATATAAATAATATTGATTTAAACACAGCCCCGGTAAGCCTTATTGTGCTGTGGGCCGATATTCAACTGCAGCAAAACAACCCTGAAAAAGTGCTTAATACACTCGGTAAACTTGCCAATAGCCACTCATCGCTCGAAGACGCTATTTTGCTCAAGTTAGCCATAGCTGAAAAACGCAGTAATAAGCACACTAATACGGTGTGGCAACCGCTCATGCAACAGCGCGTAAAATTACGTGAACAACGCCAAGATACCTTCCATGCCAACGACTTAGCTAACTACTATATTCATGTACAAGCAAACCAAGCCAAGGCACAATACTGGGCAAATATAAATTGGCAGCAAGCAAAAATGAGTACAGATAAACATTTACTAAGCCAAGCAAATACGATGGTTAGGGATTCTTTATGAGTAAAATAAACGCGTTATTTGTTTTATTTATAGTTGCGCTATTTGCCAACTTTAGCGTGCAAGCACATCAGTTGAGCACAAGCTACATTTCACTGGATAATACAAACAACGAAAAGCAATACACAGGCACCTGGCAAATAAATATTAGCGATTTAGAACAACAAGTTGCGCTTGATGTTAACCAAGACACACAAATAAGCTGGGGCGAATTAAAATCACAAAAGACGGCTATTAATCGCTATGCCAAAAATACTCTATCGGTTTTACAAAATGAGCAAACTTGCCCATTAACAATCACCGATAACTACCAATTAGATAATCATTTTAATGAAGCATATTTAGTGTTACCGCTAGTTTTTAGCTGTAACACTGATGCAGATGTAACGTTAACGTACCGCGCTTTTTTTAACCAAGACGCAAACCACAAAGTTATTGTAAATGTAAATCAGGTTTCGCGGGTTTTCACTATAGATGAGCAACAACACACTTTTACCACTGAGCAATCGAGTTATTTAACGACCTTTAACCAATATGTTTATCAAGGCGTGTTACATATTTGGATTGGCATTGACCATATTTTATTTTTAATCGCACTACTTTTAACCTGTGTTTTAACACGCACTGAAAGTCACTGGCAGGCAATAGTAAGTAAAAAGCACATTATTAAGCACACTGCGTGGATCGTGACTGCGTTTACCCTTGCGCATTCACTTACCCTTACTGCTACGGCTCTTAATCTTGTTTCGCCAAGTAGCCGCTGGGTAGAGCTAGGTATTGCAATCTCGGTATTATTTGCGGCTTTAAACAATGTATGGCCGGTTATATTACGCCTTGGCTGGCTTACTTTTGCGTTTGGTTTGTTACATGGAATGGGCTTTGCCAGTGTACTTGGTGAGCTTGGGCTCTCGAGCGATTATCAATTGCTCAGCATTTTAGCGTTTAACTTAGGTGTAGAGCTTGGGCAGCTGAGTATACTGTGTATTGCACTGCCGGTGTTACTAACCATGCGCAATAAACCTATTTACATAAAATGGGTGATGCCAATTGGCTCCCTTGCTATCGCTGCAATGGCACTATTGTGGTGCGTAGAGCGTATTTAGCATTAAAAAAGCGAGCCTTTTGACTCGCTTTTTAGTTTTCTATTACTTTGTTTTATCAAACGGCATTAGCAAGGTTTTCATCGCAGGCCTAAGCGCGATTAACACCGTTTCTTCGGTGAGCTCAGGGTAGAGCATCTTACGAAGCAGTAACCCCGCCATCATCGAAAAAATAACGTTAATGCGGCTTTCAAGTTCGTGTTCATCAGTGTCTTTAAGTGCACTACGTTCACTGGTGAGCAATTGACGCATGCGCCCCCGCGCTTGAATATCCATATCTCGTAAAAGCGAGGCCACTTTACTATTGCGACCCGCTTCCGCCATCATGTCTAAATCAACCACACAGGCACCGGTATCCATATGCCTTTGTACACCAATGTTTAAGCCATCTATAAGCGCTTGCAGAACATCACCAGGGTGATCTTCAAATTCCTGAAAGATAGAAAACATTTCTTCCATGTCTTTAGCAATAATACTTTCAATTATTGCCTCTTTGCTTTCAAAGTAGTTATATATATGCCCAGCGCTCATGCCTGCCGTACGGGATATTTCGGCCATGCCTGCGCCATGATATCCCTTGCGTTTAAAACACTCTGAGGCAGCACTAAGCACCTGCTCTCGCCTAGCTTGTGCTAATGCTGGGTCTGTATGCCTTTTAGCTTTCGTGCTCATAACCCTACTCCGGTATTAAGCGCATACTTAATACAGCGTAAGCTCATTGCATAGCTTAACTTAACAACACCTTTCATTTTACTGCTCTTGCACAGGTGTTTTAGCTATATTCCAGCCGCCACCTAATGCTTTATACAAATTAATTTGGCTGGCAAGGTAAGCCTGCTGACCTGTTATTAACTGCTGTTGAGCCGAGTACCACGTACGCTGTGCATCAAGTACCTGTAGGTAGCTATCAGCGCCTTTTTCGTAACGCATTTTTGATAAATCGTACGTTAGCTGACGCGAACTAATTAACATATCGAGGGCATCAAGTTGCTCTTTGTAGCCTTCTCTATCTGCTAATGCATCGGCAGTTTCACGAAACGCATTTTGAATTTTTTGCTGGTACGTCGCCACCGCAATTTCTTGATCGGCCTTAGCCACATCAAGGTTTGCCTGGTTACGTCCCATAGTAAAAATTGGTAAGTTGATTGACGGTACAAAGCTCCACGTCCCTGAGCCTGAATCAAACAAGCCACTTAAATCGCTAGACGTACTGCCCGCAGTCGCGGTTAAGCTAATGCTTGGGTAAAACGCCGCACGCGCTATACCAATATTCGCGTTAGCGGCTAATAAAGCGTGCTCAGCGGCTTTAATATCAGGGCGCTGCGTTAATAAATCAGAGGGTAAACCAACAGGTACTTCTGGTAAATCCAGTAAATTAGTTAACGAGTTAGTCGGTAATAAATCACTCGATACAGGGCGCCCTACCAGTAAATCTAACGCGCTTTTATCACGTTTTAACAAGCGTTTATATGTTGCTATATCTACTTTTGCAGTGGCAACCGTACTTTTAAGCTGCTCAAGCGTAATTGCCGATGTAGCGCCTAAATCAAAGCTTTTTTGCGTAAGCGAGAGCGACTCCTGCTGCGAGCTTAATGTTTCTTTAGCAAGCTCTAATAGCTGTAAGTCAGTTGCGTAGTTTAACCAAGCATTAGCAAGCTCAGCAATGAGTGAAATTTGCGTGCTGTATTGCGTAAGCTCAGTGTTATAGAGGTTTTGCAGGGCTTGCTCAGACTGGTTACGTACCTTACCCCAAATATCTAATTCATAAGAGGTAATACCAACCGTTGCGCTGTACTGTGAGCTAATACCTGCTTCACCCGTACTGGTTAAATCAGCCGGTAAACGTTGGCGCGTAGCCCCACCATCAAAATCTAATGAAGGGTATAAACCCGAATCTTCAATTTGGTATAAACCGCGTACACGCTGCACATTTAATACTGCTATTTGCATATCTTTATTATGCTCAAGGCTTAAGCTAATCAAGGTTTGCAATTTTTCATCATTAAAAAATTGCTGCCAATGTAACTGCTGCGCTGCTGCTTGCTCAGTGTCAGATACATAAGTATCTGGCACTGGTAAACCAAGCTCTTTTTGCTCAGGGGCTAGTTGGCAGCCACTTAAAACAACTAATGTAATTGCGCTTAAAGTGAAGCGTTTAATGCTCATTGTGCGCTCTCCTTTTTATCGTCAGTGTTTTTCATTGGAAATACACGACGAACTAAAACAAAGAATAACGGCACAAATACCACCACTAAAATAGAAGAGGCAAGCGTACCACCTATAATCGAAATACCCAGTGCATTTTGCGCACCTGAACCGGCACTTGAGGCAATAGCAAGCGGTATAACACCACAAATAAAGGCCATTGAGGTCATTAATATTGGACGTAAGCGTAAGCGTACTGCTGCAATAGCCGCATCGACTAACCCTAGGCCTTCTTGCATTTTATGAATCGCAAATTCTACGATTAATATTGCATTTTTAGAGGCTAATCCTATGGTGGTTAATAAACCTACCTGAAGGTAAATATCATTAGATAAACCTGCCATTACCGCGGCAACTGTCGCACCAAATATACCTAATGGCACAATAAGCATAACCGCAAACGGTACGGACCAGCTTTCATAAAGCGCTGCTAAACATAAAAATACAAACAATAGCGATAAACCGTAAAGTAACGGGGCTTGGCCACTGCTAGAGCGCTCTTGAAACGAAATACCCGTCCACTCAGAGGCAATTCCATTAGGAAGTTGTTTAACTAAGCGCTCCATTTCATCCATTGCTTGGCCAGTACTGTAACCTGGTGCAGCAGTACCTTGAATTTCCATTGCTGAAAAGCCGTTATAACGCTCAAGACGTGGTGAACCATAGGTCCAATACGAACTTGCAAAGGCTGAAAATGGCACCATATCGCCGCTGTCATTACGTACATACCACTTGTTTAAATCCTCTGGCACCATACGTCCTTGCGCTTCACCTTGTAGGTAGACCTTTTTAACGCGGCCACGGTCAATAAAGTCATTAACGTAACTACTACCCCACGCAGTTGATAGCGTGCTGTTAATATCAGCCTGAGACACACCCAGTGCTTGTGCTTTAGCAAGGTCAACATCAAGTTGCAGCTCGGGCATATCTTCTTGTCCGTTAGGGCGTACACCCGCCAAAATTGGGCTTTGACTCGCTAAACCAAGTAATTGATTACGCGCTGCTAATAAAGCATCGTGGCCAAGTCCAACCCTGTCTTGTAAGAAAATATTAAAACCATTTGCAGTACCTAGCTCAACAATGGCTGGCGGCGGGAAAGCAAACACAAACGCTTCTTTAATCGTTGAGAAATAGCCCATTGCTTTACCTGCCACACCTTGCACAGATAAATCATCACGTTCGCGCTCATCCCAATGCTTAAAGTTTACAAACCCTATTGCTGAGTTTTGACCAGAACCTGCAAAGCTAAATCCGGTTACCGTAAAAATACCGTTAACAGCTTCAGATTGATCGTTTAAATAGTGGTTTTCTACTTTTTTAACCACTTCTAATGTTTCTTCGGTAGTTGAGCCTGCAGGCAGTGAAACCTGGTTAAACAAAATACCTTGGTCTTCATCAGGTAAAAACGCTGTAGGTAGGCTTGAAAAGATATACACCATGCCCGCAACAATAAGGCCATAACATAAAAGGTAGCGCTTAGATAAGCGGATCATACGGCTTACAAAACTTTGCGCGCCGGCATTTGTTTTATCAAACCCGCGGTTAAAACCACTGAAAAAACGGCCAAACATCGAGCTATTATCATGCACGTGGCTAGGCTTTAAAAGCGTGGCACACAATGCAGGTGTTAAAATAAGTGCTACTAATACCGATAGCCCCATTGCTGATACCAGCGTAATAGAAAACTGACGATAAATAACACCGGTAGACCCACTAAAGAACGCCATCGGAATAAATACAGCCGACAGCACCATGGCAATACCCACTAGCGCGCCTTTAATTTCATCCATCGATTTACGTGTTGCTTCAAGCGCAGAGAGTTTTTCTTCACTCATTACACGCTCAACGTTTTCTACTACAACAATCGCATCATCAACCAGTAGACCTATGGCAAGTACCATCGCAAACATGGTTAATGTATTTATTGAATAGCCAAACGCGTACAAAATACCAAAAGTACCTAACAACACCACAGGTACAGCTATAGTTGGAATAAGCGTAGCGCGGAAGTTTTGTAAAAACAGATACATAACAACAAATACCAGCACAACTGCTTCTATCAATGTATGCACTACTTTTTCAATCGATAACGAAACAAACGGAGTAGTATCATAAGGAACAACAACATCTAAGCCTTCAGGAAAAAACGCTTTTAACTCTTCAATAGCAGCTTTTACACCTTCTGCGGTATCGAGTGCATTTGCCCCACTGGCAAGCTTAATACCTAAGCCCGATGCTGGTTGTCCATCGTAACGCGCTACAACACGATAGCTTTCACCACCAAGCTCTACACGGGCTACATCTTCAAGGCGTACAAACGAGCCATCGGCGTTTGCCTTAACTATAATGTCTTCAAACTCTTTTGCTGTTTGTAAACGGCTTTGTGCAGTAACGGTAGCATTAAGTTGCTGACCTTCAACCGCAGGCATGCCGCCTAATTGTCCAGCAGACACTTGGGCGTTTTGAGCACTGATTGATGCACTAATATCAGCAGGGGTTAACTTGTAGTTTTGCAGCTTAGCTGGGTCTAACCAAATACGCATAGCATACTGAGAACCAAACAGCTGAACCTCACCTACCCCTTCAACACGCGAAACAATATCTTGAACATTAGATGACACATAATCACCAATATCGATATTCGTCATGCTGCCATCTTTTGATACAAAACCCAGTACCATTAAAAAGTTACGTGCAGACTTAGCCACCGATACACCTTGCCTTTGCACTTCTTCAGGTAGCAAAGGGGTGGCTGTGGCTAACTTGTTTTGCACTTGTACCTGTGCAATATCCGGGTCAGTTTCGGCGCTAAATGAAAGCGTAAGGGTTGCTGAACCACTCGACTCAGAAGTCGATGACATATATAGCAAACCATCAAGGCCTTTCATTTTTTGCTCAATAACTTGGGTAACCGTATCCTCTAGGGTACGTGCTGATGCGCCCGGGTATGTTGCAGTAATACTAATTGCCGGCGGGGCAATTGACGGGTACTGAGCTATTGGTAAACTTTGAATAGCTAAAACACCTGCAAGCATAACCACGATAGCAAGTACCCATGCGAAGATGGGTCTGTCGATAAAAAATCGTGACATTAAAACTCTCCGTTATTGCGCTTTGTCAGCTGTTGCTGATGGTGAAACTTCAGTCGGTGTTACCGGCGCTCCAGGGCGAATTTTTTGTAATCCTTCAATAATCACTTTATCGCCATCGCTTAGCCCGTCGGTTACTAACCAGTTTGAACCAATCGTTCTGTCTACTTTTAAAACGCGGCTTTCAACGGTGTTTTCTTTGCTAACAACCATGGCTGTTGGCTCGCCTTTTGTATTACGGCTAACCCCACGTTGCGGCACTAAAATAGCGTCTTGTTTTACGCCCTCAACCACTGAGGCACGTGCATACATACCCGGTAATAATAACTTATCAGGATTTGGGAATTTAGCGCGTAAGGTAACCGACCCTGTGCTTGGGTCTACTGTCACTTCAGAGAACTGTAACGTGCCTTTAAGTGGGTAAGTTGAGCCATCTTCCATTTGCAGTTCAACATCTGTTTGCGATTGTGAATCAACGCTCAATGAACCTGAAGAAATAGCTTTTTTAAGTTGAGTTAGCTCGTTGCTAGATTGGGTTAAATCAACATAAATAGGGTCAAGCTGGGTCACTGTTGCCAGTGCTGTTGTTTGATTAGCGCTAACAAGCGCACCAACAGTAACGCTCGATTTACTAATTTGGCCACTGATTGGAGAAGATACATGGCTGTAATCTAGGTTAATTTGCGCCGATTTAAGCTGTGCTTTTGCCGTTAATAGCTCTGCTTGCGCTTGCTTTTGCGCTGCATCTGCTTCGTCAAAGTCTTGCTGACTTACGGCTTTAATTTTTAAAAGCTCGCTATAACGCGACGCTTTTGATTTAGTGCTGGCAATACTTGCCTCAGCGCGGGCCACAGCTGCTTCGCTTGCTGCTAGGTCAGCTTCAAACGTAGCGGGGTCAATTTGATAAAGCGCTTGGCCTTGCTTAACTTGAGCACCTTCTTTAAATAAACGCGATTGCACAATGCCACTTACTTGCGGGCGGATTTCCGCAATTTGAAAAGCACTAATGCGACCGGGAAGCTCCTTTTTTAGTGTAAGCGCTTGGCTTTTTAATGTAATTACACCAACAGGTACTGCTTGTGGAGCTGAAGCTTGTTGCGAGTCAGCTGCTTGGTCGCAACCTGTTAAAGCAACAGATCCAACGAGGGCTGTTAATACAAATAAAGCGATGCGAGAACGCTGCATGTTAAATACCTTTTAGTCTATTTATGTCTAGAGTGAACGATCATTCTAAAGTAAATCTAAACGAGAATAAATTAAAACGGGTGCAAATTTACACTAACTTACAGTTGCAAAATTAAACTACGCCATAGGTTGTAGAGGGTGTTAATTTGATGAAAAATAAAACGGACAAGTATGAAAAATAAACTTTATTGCGGTGCGTTATTTATTAACCTGCAACAAAAAAGCCAAGCTAAGCTTGGCTTTAATACAAATTTATAACTATTTACTTATACGAGACACTAATAATTGCTCCACCCTTATCCCCTCAACATCAACCACCTCAAATTTAAAGCCATTAAAGGTAAAGTGCTCAGCACGTTTAGGTATACGCTTCATTGTGTATATTAAAAAGCCAGCCACGGTTTCAAAGTGCATTTGATCTGGAAACTCTTCGATGTCTAATACTTTTGCTAAATCAGAAATCGGGGTTAAGCCATCCACTAACCATGAGTGCTCATCGCGGGCAATAATAAGTTCATCGCCTTGGTGGGTAATTAAATCTCCCATAAACCCTTTCATTAAATCTTTTACGGTAACAATACCGACTAACAAGGCATATTCATTTACTACCACAGCAAACGGTTTTGCAGCACTTTTAAACGCATTTAGCGCTTCAGACAGGCTTAGGGTTTCAGGTAAATAAAACACGTCTGTTTCAATCAGCTCTTGCTTAATATTAGCTGGCTCACCTTTTAGTACTTGTCGTAGTATATCTTTTGACTCAACAGAGCCGCGTAATTTATCTAAATTACCCGAGACCACTAAAAAATGATTATGGGGGTTTTCAATAATTTTGGTGGCTATATCGTGACTGCTTTCATTTAAGTCAAAATAAACTATTTGGTCGCGTGGGGTCATTACGCTTGATAAAAAGCGTGCTTCTAGTTCAAACACATTGCCAATTAGCTCATACTCTTGTTGTTGTAAGCTGCCGTATTCTGCGCCCGCATCCATCATCGCCACAATGTCTTCGGTGGTAACAATATCTTCCCGCTCTGCGGGTACTTTAAATAAACGCAGTACAAAATTAGTTAAACCATTAAAAAACATTACTAATGGCGTAAGTGCAAAAGTAACCCATCGCATTATTGTTACCACACGCACAGCCACCGCTTCAGGCATAATCATCGCTAAACGCTTTGGCATTAAATCAGCAAATAATATAAACAGCGAGGTAATGGTAAAAAACGAAAATAAAAAACTAATTTTTTCAAGGTGTACACCTTGATAAAAAAGCACCAAGATACTTTGTACATAAGGCGATAGCGCTTGTTCGCCCACTATTCCGCCTAAAATAGCAATCGCGTTTAGGGCAATTTGGATCATCGCAAAAAACGCCCCAGGGTTTTCTTGCAGTTTTAATACCGCGGCCGCGTTATCACTGCCTTCATCGGCCATTACCCGCAGTTTAATTTTACGCGACGCTGCAATAGCAATTTCCGACATGGCAAACAACGCACTGATCAAGATCAATAAGCTAATCCCGATTAAATCACCCATTTAACGCTCCAAAAAGTTAGCGCTTTTTCAATAAAAAGCAGCTGATTATAGACGCTTTTTTAAACGCGGCAATTTATATTTATGCTTTTACAGGATTAATTAATAAGCCATTGAATTAGCGTTGTTTATTTTGCTTTTTTGCTTCATCGAATGCCAGCGAAAGTCTATCTTGTAGGCTTTGCGGCATGTTTTTATTACAGGCAAAGTAAAGGGGGGAGTGTTGTGTATTGAGCGTAAATATAGGCTCTAATAATTTAAGCTTTGGCTCAAACTGTGCGCGGTAGTTAAATTGTTTTTTACTTAAAATAACAAAGTCGAGAATATCGTGCCGTGTGCTTATTAATTTATCTATTTTGTCTAAGCTATCAATTATCAATAAGTTGTTAGCTTCACTAAAGCCACGTTCTAGCAAATAATGGTGGCTAAAATTATCCCTAAGCACCGCTGTTTTATATTTTTTAGCGTCGTTAAGCGTTTTTAAGCGAATGTTACGTGATTTAAGGGCATAAATAGCAGAGTCAAAACTTTCAAGCTCAGCCACCCAGCTAAACTTATCTTCTCGCTTAGGTAACCTTACAATAGAAAATATACAGGTATTCGTATCTCTTAATACTGCGTTATAAGACACAGCCCAACTGTGCGCTAACATAGTGTATTTAATATCTGTATTGGCGAGCGCGTTTCTCACTTTATCTACAGAGCGCCCTGCAAGTTGGTTGTTTTCGTCAATGTATTGAAAGTCGGGGAATACTTCGGTCACTATTGTAATTTCAGCTGCATTAAGCCTTATGCATGCAAAACACAACAAAAATAAGTACAGCTTCATTTAGCTTCGCCTCAAAACTAAAACAGATATACACCAACTATAGCCGAGGGTAACCGAACCGCTAGTTTTTAACCTAGCCCTATACGCTGATAGGACTAGATTTTTTAAAGACTAACTTGCTATTTATTCATTGCACTAATTAAGAACGCTGAAATTTTAGCGCCTTCACGTAATGTTGTTTCTGAACTTGCTTGGCCTACTAATGAGCTGTCGGTAAATGGCGCTATTTCCATCATGTCGGCGCCAGTAATTGGAAACTCATCGGCAATAGCTTGTAAAATATCCAGTGCATGTTGCGGGGTTAAGCCGTTATCTTCTGGTGTGCCCGTTGCTGAGGCAAATTCGGCATCGAGTGCATCTATGTCAAAGCTTACATATACTTCATCTACGTTATCGGCTTTAAGCTGCGCAATGGTTTCATCTGCAACCGCTTTTGCACCACGTTCTATAATTTCATTAGCCCAATGTTGTTTTACACCAAAGGTGCTTTCCCAGTGCGATTTAGGTTTACCGCTTGAGCGAATACCAAACTGGATTAAATGATGCGGTGCAGGTAAAAACTCTAATATATGCGTACACCAGGAGCCAAAACATAAATCGATGCCTAAGCGCTCTACTAATAAATCGGTATGCGCATCAAAATGAATAATAGCGGTACGTTTGCCTTGCTCGCGCTTAGCTTTTAAATACGCTTTAGTTAGCGGGTAGCTAATTGAGTGATCGCCCCCAATACCAAATATGCCTTTATCTTTAAATGTGGCGTAAAAGCTGTCACACACATCTTCGGTAATAGAAAGCGGGCTTACGTAGTAATCATCGTTTTTATCGCCGTATAGGGCTTTTTGGCAGTTTGAAATTGTGGCGTCGTTTAAGTATTTATCATGTAATAAATGCGGTATAACACGCACATCACCTAAGTCGAAAGAGCGGCACTGGGTTTGCTGATCAATCAAGGCTGAGCGTAAGAATAATGGCCCCCAGTTTGCCCCACGTAAAATACCGCCGCCACAATCTGAGCTAATACCTAACATAACTGCTTTGTGAGGAGATTCGGGTAATTGTGTTAAAGAATCACGCCACAAAACATCAACATTTTCGCTTTGCCCATACAATTTATTACGTAATGCCGCTTTACGCTCTTTCGCGGTATTAACTGTAAATACACCATCGCCAGGTGCACATAAACAGTGCTCTACTTTACGTTTAAACGCGTCAAATTGTGTGCTCATAATAAATCCTATACTTGTGTGTTTTATTCATGTGGTTTTGATTAGTTATGCAAAAACTAAAATTATCGGCCTATTTGCAAATAACGCGTAATGCGCTCACTTATTGCTCAAGCGTTATTTACACGCTTATTTAAAAGCCGTTAAAATAAAGCCGAAATCAAACCGTAACTATTTGTTATTAAATAACTAAAAACGCTTCAAACCACGTATTGATAAATTTAAATTATCACCATAATCAATACATATAGACTCTCAATAAACAAGTCAACCACCCGCCTTTTAACGAACTTTAAGGCTTTGATTTAATATTCAATGTGAATGAATAAAGCCATCATTTATAAGTATTTTTCAACATCGGACATACGTCCTGTACTTAGTTTACATTTGCCGTAATGATGCTAGATTGACAACAAATTTTTATAAAAAGGCTTAGTTATGGAAAAGGTATTTCACTTAGGATTATGTATTGACGATTTAAAAGGGGCTGAACTTGCTATTGTCCCTGGTGACCCAGATCGTGCTGCACGCATTTCTCAATTCCTAGACAACCCAACCTGCCTTGCTCAAACACGTGAGTTTCATGTTTATTTAGGCCAGTTAAATGGTCACTCTGTGGTGATTTGTTCAACCGGTATTGGCGGCCCTTCAACCTCTATTGCTGTAGAGGAGCTGGCACAGCTTGGCGTACGTACTTTCTTACGCATTGGTACTACTGGGGCAATTCAGCCACATATTAATGAAGGTGATATTTTAGTAAGCCAAGCGTCTGTGCGTTTAGATGGCGCAAGCCAACACTTTGCACCACTTAGCTACCCTGCGGTATCTGACTTTTTTGCCACTCAAGCTATGGTGCAAGCGTGTAAAAACCTAGATATCGACTTCCACATTGGTATTACTGCCTCAAGCGATACATTCTACCCAGGGCAAGAGCGTTACGATACGCACTCGGGTTATGTACCTAAGTCATTACAAGGTAGCTGTGAAGAGTGGCAAAACCTAGGCGTGATGAACTACGAAATGGAGTCTGCTACCTTATTTACCATGTGTGCAGCGCTAGGCCTTAAAGCGGCGTGTGTTGCCGGTGTATTGGTTAACCGAACTCGCCAAGAAATTCCAAATGTTGATCACGGTGAAATTGAGAAAAAATCAGTGTCTGTGGTATTAGAAGCTGCAAAAGTACTATTAGGCTAATGCCTTTTTAGCGCTTTAATAAAACGCATAAAGCACAGCAATTGCTGTGCTTTATTGTTTTTAGCTTACCCTGAACTCTGGTTACCTTAGCTTTGCGCTAATCACTTCTATTTCTGGCAAATTGCTAAAGCTTGCAAGTACCGCACGTGCTACTCCCCCTTGGTTTTCATGACCTTGGGTTTCTAACAGTGTAATTGCTTTAATCGTTTTATCGTTAAAGCTAAGACCCGCTAAAAACAATTGACTAAGCGCACTTTGAAGTGGCGAAAGGCTTGGGCTGTAAGCCGCGTTTTCTGCGTAACTGCCGTAAAAGTCACCATTATTAAAGGTGCTTATTTTAACTGCGCTAAAGTTGTTACTATAAGGTACGTAGGCCATTAGCGCCATGGCTGCTAGTTTTTCATCAAGGGCTGTATCTGCAAATGTGTGTTGCTGCTGTTTTGGGTTAAACAGGCTAAAATCGTTGCCTAAATCAGTGGGGCCAAATGAATGCGGTAATAAATCAGCTAATTTAAAGTGCTGATCTGGTAGTAAAATATCAAACTCTTTTGCATCAGCCATTTCGTTCATAAACTGCCTGCAATAGCCACATGGGGCATCGCTAATTGCTATTTTTAGTATTTTTTTTGCGCCATTTAACCACGCATTGTTAATCGCCGACTGCTCTGCATGCACGACTAAACTAAGCGCTTGGTGATCAAACTCGACATTAGCACCAAAATAAAAATTTATATCACCTTGCTCATCAAGAGCTTTAACAATAGCTCCCACATGAAAATGAGAAACAGGAGCCACCGAAAATTCAGACGCTAGAGGCACTAAACCTTGTAATAACGCGTCATCAGATACATTAAGTTGCGCGCATAATTGGCTAATATCGTTAGGATGTAAAATACCGCGCTGGGCTTTTAATTGGCTGCGTAATGCTTGAGTTTGCGTAACGCTTAGTGAGATATGTGAATTTGTGAGTGCTGTGTCTTGTTGCACAGTAAAAGTTGCTGATGCCATAACATATTATAATTATTTAATGGCTAAGTAGTTTAAAAGGTTAGGCGCCTAAATGCCAGCAAAAAAAGGGAGCACACTGTGCTCCCCTGTTTTTTAGTTAAAGTAGACTAACCAGTATTGCGCATACCTGCAGCAATACCTGTCATAGTGATCATTAATGCATTATCAATATCACCTTCACTTACTTTATCGCTTGAGCGCGAACGGCGCAGCAGCTCAACTTGCAGTACATTAAGCGGATCGGTGTACGGATTACGCAGCGCAATCGACTCTTTTATCCATGGTTGATCTGCCAATAAGCTATTTTGTGGGCTAAGCGATTGCACTAAGCTAATTGCTTCTTCTAGCTCTTTACGTAACGAGATACCTAATGGTTTGTACATATCTTCCACCAGCGCGTTATCGTAATGCTCACTTAACCAGCTATCGGCTTTACTAAATACCATTTCTAGCATTTCAAGACGTGCTCTGAAAAATGGCCATTTCAGGCTCATTTCGTGCAGTGTTTCTATGCCGTATTTATCAAGTGCCGCTTTTAAGCCTGTTAATGCACCAAGCCATGCAGGTAACATTAAACGGTTTTGGCTCCATGCAAAAATCCATGGAATAGCACGTAAGCTCTCAACCCCACCATTTGGGTTACGTTTCGCAGGACGCGAGCCCAATGGTAATTTAGACAGCTCTAGCTCAGGCGTTGCCATTCTAAAGTAAGGAACAAAGTTTTCATCATGGCGAACCACATTACGGTAGTGCTCGCACGACTGCTCGCTTATCAACTTCATCACTTCACGCCATTCTTGCTTAGGCTCTGGCGGTGGTAATAAGTTACTTTGCAGTACGGCACCCGCGTAAATGTTTAAACTTTGCAGTGCTACATCGGGTAAACCAAACTTAAAGCGGATCATTTCGCCTTGCTCAGTTACTCGCAAGCCACCTTTTAATGAACCAGGCGGTTGTGAATGCAATGCTTGTGCAGCAGGTGCCCCACCGCGCCCTACCGTACCACCACGACCATGGAATAAAACAAGTTCAATACCGCGCTTATCGGCAAGCTGCACTAGTTTATCCATTGCTTCGTACTGTGCCCAGCCTGCGGCCATCATGCCGGCATCTTTAGCTGAATCAGAATAACCAATCATGACATTTTGGGTATTTTTAATATGCCCGCGGTACCAAACGTTATCAAGCAACGTGGTAATTACATCACTACCAGCGTTTAAATCGTCAAGCGTTTCAAACAAAGGCGCTACTGGTAAATCAAACTGACAGCCACTTTCTTTTAAAAGCAGTTGTACAGCTAAAATGTCAGAGGCGGTACGCGCCATTGAAATAATATACAAGCCAAATGTTTTTTCATCTTGCTTAGCTATTACATCAAAGGTGTCGAGCACTTCTTGCACCTCTGAACTTGGTTGCCAGTTTTTAGGAATAAGCGGGCGGCGTGAGTTAAGCTCGGTAAGCAAAAATGCTTGTTTGTCTTGCTCTTGCCATTGGTTGTAATCGCCTAAGCCTAGGTGGCGTGTAAGCTCAGAAAACACATCGCTGTGGCGGTCTGAATCTTGGCGTACATCAAGTTTTGCCAAACGCAGGCCAAAGCTATTTATACGGTGCAGTAAATCAAGTAATAAACCATCGGCGACAACTTTCATGTTGCACTTTAATAAAGAGCGATAGCACACCTCTACTGGGTGCTTGATTTGATTTATATCAGTGATTAAGTCTTCTGAATCGCTGCGCTTATTCTTAATTTTTGCACCTAAATGAACCACTGTTTCAGAGACTTGGTTTTTAAGCTTTTTAAGTACAGCGCGATAAGGTTCAAAGTCTTGTCCTGCCAGCTCAATTAGCTCATCGCTTGCATCTGACATGCTCAGCTCTGCGCTTAGCGTGTTAATATCACGGCTGTATAAATCAAGCGCCATCCAACGACCATGGTCAAGTACTTGCTGTGTTACCTGTGCGGTTACAAATGGGTTACCGTCACGGTCTCCGCCCATCCAAGAGGTAAACTCAATGGGGCTGTAATCAATCGGAAGCTCTAAACTTAAATGCTCTTTAACTTGATCTGAAAACTCACGTAAAAAACGTGGCACAGCATGCCATAAGCTGTTTTCAATAACAGCGTATCCCCATTTAGCTTCATCAACTGGGCTTGGGCGAGAACGACGAATATCATCGGTGTGCCATGCTTGGCTGATAAGCTGAGCGATACGGTTTAAAATAGCTTCACGCTCTTGTGGTAAATTGTCTTTGCGCTCAAGCGAGGCTAAACAATCACTTAATTCTACGTGCTTATTAATAATTGTACGGCGCGTCACCTCGGTTGGGTGAGCGGTTAATACTAAGTTTATGTGGAGTTTTGAGAGTGTTTCGGCCAGATGATTACTATCTAATTGGCCTTCTTTTGCTTTTGCAGTTAACGTTTTTAATGTTTGAGTGAGAGGGTTTAGTTGGCAAAAACCAACATCATTAAAACGCGAAACAGTGTGGAACTGCTCTGCTACATTAGCTAAATTTAAAAAATGATTAAATGAACGGGCAACCGGTAAAAGCTCTTCATCACTAAGCGCATGTAGTACCTCAATTAGCGCTTGTCTGTCGTCTTCATTACCACTGCGAGATGACTTTGATAAAGCACGAATTTCCTCTACTTTATCTAAAATCGCTTGGCCTTGGGCATCTTTAATAGTTTGTCCTAGTAGCTGCCCAAGTAAATTAACATTACCTCGCAAGGCGGCATATTGTTCACTCATTTCTCAGTCTCCTTTGTTTCATGGAATGCTATTAATATCATCATGAGCGCAGATTTAATAGATCCATTTGCAATGGTGAATCGTAATTAGCTATATGTAAATTATTAGAAAACGGCTTTTATGATCATTTTTTACGACGCCAGCTGCCCGCTTTGCAATACCGAAATGCAGCACCTTAAAGATGCTGATACTAAACATAAAATTGTTTTAGAAGACCTTAATAGCCACGATTTTAGCGCACGTTATCCAAGTGTTAATAAAAACAAGGCCATGGCTATATTGCATGCACAGTTACCAACTGGGGAGATGATTTACGGCTTAGATGTTACTTATCAAGCGTGGAAAACAGTAGGCAAATACCGCTGGTTGAAAATTTTTCGCTTGCCAATAATTCGCTACTTCGCTGATGCCGCCTATATGTTTTTTGCAAAACACAGACAAAAAATAAGCCGTTTGCTCATGCCAAACGCCTCCTGTTTAAACGGCCAATGCACTGTTAATACAAAGGACAAACAATGAAAACAATTGTTTTATTTGGTGCCAGCAGCGCAATAGCACAAGCTTATATTGAGCACCTACAAATAAATGCACCCACAGTGCAAGTTATATGTGTTAGCTCAAAAAAGGCAGATACAAATAGTAATGTTGTTTACATAAAGAGCGATTACACAGCGCAAAGCTTAGCCAAGGTTACAACTTACTTAAAAGAGCAAAATGCCGATATTCAACAAGTCGTTATGTTTAATGGCACATTGCACAATAAAAACCACATGCCAGAAAAAAAGCTAGAAGAGCTAAACGCAGACTATTTTAATGAATTATTTAATTCCAACACACTCACTCCCTTACTGTGCTTGCAGAGCATTTTACCGCTGTTAACACATAAAACGCAGTGCACTATAACGGCGCTCAGTGCGCGTGTGGGCAGTATTAACGATAATAAATTAGGTGGTTGGTATACATACCGCGCATCTAAAGCGGCCTTAAACATGCTATTTAAAACCGCAGCGGTAGAACTGGCGCGCCGAGCTAAAAATACTAAACTGGTGTTATTTCATCCGGGCACTACCGATACTGCGCTTTCAAAACCATTTCAAAAAAACGTACCTGCGGATAAGCTTTTTAGCGCTGAATTTGTAGCTAAACAGCTTTTTACATTTACGTTTAATAACCCTCATTTAGAACTTAACGGTGAGCCCGCCTATTTAGATTGGCAAGGCGAAGCCATACCCTGGTAAGGACCTTTAATGCATTTTACTAAAGAGCGCATAAACGCACTTGAAAAACACACTCGTACTCATTTAATTAATTCACTTTCGGGTTTTAAAAGCGCCAACTTAATTGGCACGCAAGACAAGCAAGGCAATACAAATGTAGCTATTGTTAGCTCGGTTATTCATTTAGGGGCTCACCCGCCATTAGTTGGCATGATAATGCGCCCTAATAGCGTGCCTCGACATACGTTTGAAAACATCATAGAAACCGGCTGTTACACCATTAACCAAGTTAATAAGGCCATATATAAGCAAGCTCATCAAACATCAGCTCGCTACGATAAAGGCGAGTCAGAGTTTGACGCGACAGGTTTAACGCCAGAATACCTAAATGAATTTACAGCCCCGTTTGTGCAAGAGTCGCGATTAAAATACTCTGTAAAATACGTTGAGCACCAACACTTAGCCGTTAATGGCACCGAGCTGGTTATAGGTGAAATTACCGATGTGTATTTAGATGAAGCGGCGCTGCAAAGTGATGGCTTTTTAGATTTACAAGCCATTGAAACAGTGGCTGTAACAGGGCTTGATAGTTACCACACTAGCAATAAATTATCGCGTTTACCTTACGCTAAAAAACCTTAGCATGCATGTTGTCGCATAATATTGAATTATGCTTTTACATTAAACACAATGCCTAACACCAATCTGCTTATTGGGGCTTTTTAACATTTTAGTGAAATTTAATTTGTTAAATTGCTCAAGAATTTATGCAGCTTGGTATTGAAACCAAGGAGACTTTTATGGCCACACTAGGCGTTGGTACACACACAAGCGAGCAAGCATTAGCGGGATTAAGCAACATGACCGCCGATGTAACCCCTATTCAAACAGATGAATATTTACAGCGCATTGCAAAAGCACAAGCTTATATGCAAGCAAATAATATTGATGCAATTTATTTAAATGCAGGTACAAACCTCACTTACTTCACAGGTATGAAATGGTATGCAAGTGAGCGCATGGTTGGCGCCATTTTACCCGCTATAGGCGATGTACAATACATAGCCCCTTATTTTGAAATTGGCACCCTAAACGGCTTTAAAGTGATTGAAGGCCCCATTCATGGATGGCAAGAACACGAAAGTCCATATGCGTTATTTGTAAGTGTACTCAAGCAGCTCAACATTAATGACAATGCCACAATAGGCATTGATGAAAGTGCCCAATTTTTTATATTCGACGGTATTAACAAAGCGCAAAAAGGCCTAAATATAGTTAATGCACAGAGCGTTACTGCACATTGCCGCATGCATAAGTCGGTAAACGAATTAGCGCTTATGCAATGCGCAATGGATATGACTTTAGCTGTACATCAAGCAACTGCAAGCATGCTTTACGAAGGTATTACCACCACAGAGGTAGAAGCCTTCATTAAAAAAGCGCATCAAAAAGTAGGTGCCCCCGGTAACTATTTTTGTATTGTTTTATTTGGTGTGGCGACCTCATTTCCACATGGCGTTAAAGATGCGCAAGTGCTTAAAAAAGGCGATATGGTATTAATAGATACCGGTTGCAAAGTGCATGATTACCTTTCAGATATAACCCGCACCTATGTATTTGGTGAGCCAACAGTGCGCCAGCGCATGTTTTGGGATCATGAAAAAGCAGCGCAACTCGCCGCCTTTAGTGCTGCAAAAATTGGCGCTACGTGTGAAGCAGTTGATGCCGGCGCTCGTCACTATTTAGCGGCTCAAGGATTGGGGCCACAGTACCAAACACCGGGCTGCCCGCATCGTACGGGCCATGGTATTGGCTTAGATATTCACGAATGGCCTTATTTAGTCGGTGGAGACAAAACCCCACTTGCACCTGGCATGTGTTTTAGTAACGAGCCAATGCTAGTAATACCTGATGAATTTGGTGTACGTTTGGAGGATCACTTTTATATGACCGACAACGGCCCGCATTGGTTTACACAACCAAGTTATAGTATTGACGACCCGTTTGGGCTGAACGCTTAAACCCTTTATAAAGAGCAGCAATTAGCTGCTCTTTTTAGTTTGAGGATTGATAATGCATACTTCATCCCAATATCGTTTGTTATACCAAAGCAATCCGCAAAAGGATGAATATGAAAAACTTTAAAATTGATATCGTGTCAGACGTAATGTGCCCATGGTGCGTAATAGGTTACAAAAACCTAGAAACAGCGCTTGGCCAACTTAAAGACGAGATGAGTGCAGATATTACGTGGCATCCTTTTGAGCTAAATCCTGACATGCCGCTTGAAGGTCAAAATTTAAATGAGCACCTAATGCAAAAGTACAACCTAAGCGAAGAGCAAGGCGATGAAAATCGTAAAAACATGTTCGAAGCAGGCCAGCGTGCCGGGTTTACCTTTAATTTTGATGGTGAGCGCATCATGATCAACAGCTTTGATTTACACCGCCTACTTACTTGGGCTCGTGAAGAAGATAAGCAAACCGAATTAAAGCTTGCCATGTTTGAAGCACACTTCACCGATTTAAAATACTTAAATCAAGAAGAGGCACTGCTTGATGTAGTAGAAAGTGTTGGCCTTGATAAAGAACAGGCGCGTAGTATTTTACACTCAGATAAATACGTTCAAACAGTACGCCAAGAGCAAGACCGCTTTAAGCAACTCGGTATTACTTCAGTCCCTACATTTATTATCAACGATAAATATGCAATCAGTGGCGGACAACCAAGCGACTCATTTATTCAAGCACTAAAACAAATTAGTGAAGAAGAGGCTAAGCAAGAAGTTTAGTTAGCTAGCAAAATTAAAGGCTGCAATATGCAGCCTCGTAGCCAAACAAGGCTAATTTAAGCATTTTCAAACTCTTTATAAATTAGCCACTTTGGCAGGTAAGGGGTGTCGGGCACTTGCCAACCATGTTTATCATAGGCAAGGCTAGCCACTGCGCTTATTAGCAGAGCTACATCGCCTGCCCACGTAACTGCGCCCTCAGGTGGGTCATTGTAAAATGTAAAATGTAATTCAATAGCCTTGTAGATTGCCCGTTTATAATGAGCTTCATCGTTTGATAAAAGCGCTACCCACACATCCAAATAAGGCAAGAAAAGCATGTTCACATAAGGCGCTCTAAATTCATCAACATGCTCAGGGCCTGATTTTTCCATTACCTCGCGTAATAACACTGTTTGGTCTGCGTCTTGTACAAATATATTTCGCACAAAATTTAGGAGTGCGAAGTCAAGGACGTCAGGGTACTCAAGCCAATTTTCTTCGCATCGACAGATTAGTTCAGTCGCATCAGCATCTCTTAAACACAGGGCTAAACTTAATTGCAGTAACCAATCATCAACCATGATCAAGCGATGTTCAGAATGACCTTCTAAGCGAAATACGTGACCTTTTAAAGTAAAAATATGGCGCTGCCCAGGGTTTGACACTAAATTATAATGCGCATGCAATAAGTCTAGGCCAAAGCGCATAATAGGCACGCCCTCAAGCCTTTTTTCTGCATTTTGTGCATGAAAGCTTAGACTTATACAATCCATTGCGTCAGAGTTTAACCGTGCCTGCGGCTCCTCATAAATCGCGGGCTCTAGCTCGAGATAACGCTGCCACCTATTGTTATAAGTATCTAAATGAATATGAAAGGCATTTTGCAAGTTCACTAATTTATAGTGGTCATTGTGGTATTTTAATTGGCTCATAACTTGATACTTCCAATGGTGTAATTTGTCACGTCAAACGTTGGTTTTAAACTACTGCCAGTTTGAAACTTCTGTTGCACTTTACGAAATTCAATGTTAACAGAATAACTATCAAATGCTTGCAAAGTGTTGCTCAAGGCTTGTGTAAATAGGGTGGTCAGGCCTTTCTTTTTGACACTATTTTACTTACACGAGAATAGTGCAATTGAAAATAGTCACCAATCTCTTTCAAAGTGTCTTGTCCTGAAATCTGTTTACACATTTCAGGACAAGACAAATTTAAAACTAAATAAGGCTGCACATTTTAGCCCTATTGGTTCTCAACTGGAATATGCAAATATTCGCCGCTGTAGTTGATTAAGCAATCCTTACTAGCGCAGTAATAGAGCGCCCCTGACTTGAGTATTTCCTCCTCAGTATTTTTAATTATTAACGCGCAGCGATGCGTATTTTCGAAAGTCTTAATCGATATTTCTAAAAAGCCTATGAGGGGTTTATTATTTATTGTTACCTGCTCTGTTATTAAGTTTATTTTAATAACCCTAACCAATCGAAAATATTTATAAACTATATACAAACTGGCTAAGCAGCTAAATGGCAGTATCATCTCCCCCCTGCAACTTTGTTAAAGCCACCTTCGTATGTTGGTAAATGAGTGAATAGACTAGTAAGCTCCCCTAACGCTAAAACGAGCCCTGCTAATATAGCGATAGCTCCTATCCCTACACCTTTAGATTTTATTAACGTGACTGTATTTTTCATAATAATAGGTAGTTGATATTGCTTATGGTTAATTTCTAATATAGGAACACATCTACTATTTGTTCCTTTGCCACAATTAACATTATACGAATAGATTTTTACACTGGCATTATAAGTGCATTATTAGCAAAGAAAATTATTACATGCTCTGTGAGATAATTTTGTGCGAATGATAGGTAAAAATTACATTTATTTAGACCCTTTTTTCTAAGCGACCAACAATGTTGAAACCTACATTTGTACTGTCTGCACAAATAAATTAACTATTTAAAGTAAGGAGTACACATGGCTAAGTCAGCAACATTATATAGAATGGCAACCGATGAACATATATGTCCGTTTGGTTTAAAATCTAAAGATCTACTTAAACGAAAAGGTTATGAGCTTGATGATAATCTATTAACCTCTCGCGAAGAAACCGATGCATTTAAAAATAAGCACGATGTAAAAACAACGCCGCAAACCTTTATAGACAACGAACGCATAGGTGGCTACGATGAGCTACGTAGTTATTTTAACAAATCTGAAGCAGGCCAACAGGGGACAACTTATACTCCCGTAACGGCCATTTTTGCTGTTACACTATTGCTTGCCTTTGCATTTAGCTACTCGACTGGCTTTGCACTTTTTTCTATGCATACAGTTATGCTGTTTGTCGCGTTAACAATGGGCGTACTGGCTATTCAAAAATTACGCGACTTATACAGCTTTAGTAATTCTTTTATAACCTATGATTTATTTGCGATGAAAGTAGTGAGATATGCTTATGTGTATCCATTTTTAGAAGCATTTGTAAGTATTGGCATGATTGCAGGGCTTTCAGCTTATATTGTTGCACCAATTTCTTTATTTATTGGGGGTGTTGGCGCCGTGTCGGTGATTAAGGCTGTTTACATAGACAAACGAGAGCTTAAATGTGCCTGTGTTGGCGGAGATAGTAATGTACCGCTGGGGTTTGTCTCTCTGACCGAAAACCTGTTTATGATTGCGGCGGGTATCTGGATGTTTATTAAATAACCTTAATTCAGGTTAAATAATGGGCTTGATAACTAAGCGGATTATTTTACATGACTGGTATTTTAGTGTAAAAAAGGGGACTAACTAAATAATAAAAGGAATTAAAATGAAATACTTACTGTCTATAATTGCCGCTCTAATCATTACTGGCTGTACTACAACTCCACTTCAAGACAGTCCTACCGCAACAGTAAAATCAACAGTTCCCCCTAAATACCCTGTTGCAGAGGTACGTAACAAAACAGAAGGTTTTGTTACCATGTCTTATGATGTAGATAGTTATGGGCGCCCAAATAATATTAAAGTTATTAACGCTAAACCTGAACAAGTGTTTAATAGCGAAGCCAAACGTGCCCTATCTAAATGGCAATACTCACCTAAAGTTGTTAATGGTGTTGCTGTACCTGATAAAAACTTAGAAATGACAATTGAGTTTAATTTGGATAATTAATAATCGGGTAAGGTTATATCTTAAAGGCTGCAGTGTGCAGCCTTTTTAGTATTTGACAGCGAGCTTATTAAGTACGATAAAGCACTTTAATTACATGCCAGCCAAATTTAGTTTTAACTAAATGTGGCTCTAAAATAGCGCCATTAAAGGCTATTTTGTCAAACTGCGGAACCATTTGCCCGCGTCTAAATTCGCCAAGGTCACCGCCTTTTTTACCTGATGGGCACGACGAGTATTTTTTAGCTAAGGTTTGAAATTTGGCACCTTTACCTAATTGCTTAATAATGTCTTCTGCTATTTCTTTGTGTTTAACCAATATGTGGAGTGCGTGCGCTGTACTTGCCATTTCAAAGCCCTGATAATTTAAAACGCGGCGATTTTAGCACAGCCACCTAAACCTAGCATCTACTTATAGCTGACCAGTCAAATAATTGGCGTCACCCAATAGCACGCTTTAATTCACAAAACCTGATATTTGGTCTAAACAGCTATATTCAGGGGCCGAGAGCGGGCTTAACCTAGTTACTTTTCTAATTCGTGGTGCTTTACTTTTTTCATGACTGGCAATAAATCCCTCCACTAAAAGCATTCTATTGCTACAACGCTTAACAACCCCCTCAGTTACATCACCGTAAAATGGGAATACTAAGTATTGCTTTGACATTTTTTCTAGAGCTGCACGATCTTCATAAAAACTAAGGTGCCCATAATGTCCAACTAAGCACACTTTAGTTCCAACCAAATCATTTTGATTCTTAAACAGTGGACCCCATGATACTTTTTTACATTCTATACTTTCCTGTAAGGGAACTGCTTTTACAGAAAAGACCACAACCATTAAAACTAACAATCTAGACATAGATATAAATTTTTTCATATTTGGATTCTATTAACTTTCCGGGAGGATTGCTCTATAACGCATCCGTACACTCTAAACTGCGAGGCCAAAAAATATCATAACCTATTGATTTGTATTAGTTAACACCTCAATATTAGCAGCAACCAACCAAAGGCAATAAGAAAAACCTAACCCAATTAATTTTCTGCTTCTGCTAAGAGCCTTTTTAAAATCAGTTTTTTAATAACGTTCTTAAATTCACAACTGAGAAAAATACCATAGCTATACACACAAACAACAAAAGATAAATACCGTAGCCTACACCAACCATTAGGTAGGATTTACTAGGCTACTGAGGATTATAATAAACATTAACTTTATCCCTCGTTTGATATTTTTTAAGTTGTAAATCTCGCTCCGCTCTATCAAGCATAGAGTTGACGTTTGATACTCGATTTCCAACAAATAGCTTTTCATCAACCATATAAGAGTATTCAACTTCTAAAATATAGCGCTCTTGGTTATGTTGTATACGTAGTCCATTACTAGAAATAACAGTACCCTCAACCATAGGCCAACTTTTCGTAGTCTGACCTTCTGAAACAACGGTTACTAAATAAGCACTCCAAGCGAGTGAAGTTAAAAGCATTACAACAAAAAAAACTCTACTTTTATTAAACATATCAACACCTGATTTTTTTGGGACTGCGCAATATATTTGTTTATGGAGACAATGATTCAATACGGGGTTTTGCGCCCATCCCCTCGAAATTAACCTTAGTCTAAATTTTTAAGCTTTTTTCTAACTCTA
>NZ_DCYU01000129.1:0-15815 GCF_002331165.1 Pseudoalteromonas sp. UBA2102 | reverse complement strand
TGTCGTCTAAATCAAAGTCATCGTCTTTTGGTGATTCTGTATCAGCTTGTTGATCTAATAATTCATCAATATCAAAGTCATCATCCTCTTCTTGGGCAAGCTCTTCGCTTAAGGCGGCCAACTCATCATTACTTTCTAAGCTGCTATCCGCGGTAGGTTGCTCAACCTCAGGCAAGTCAATTTCAGGCAGGCTATCGTCCTCGTCAAATAAATCGTCTAGGTCGTCACTGCTTAAAATATCGTCCGAATCTTTTGTATCATCTAAATCAAGGTCAATTTCATCATCTTGTTTATCATCTACAGGTTCATCAAAGCCTTGCTGCATGAAAACGTCTAACTCGTCCCCTTCACTGCCTTCGTCATCAAAAACAATATCATCACTTAATAGGCTTTCTAATTCGTCTTGATCGAGCAAGTTTTCTGAATCAGAAAATTCATCGTCTAACGCATCATCGAGAGAATCATCAAATGCAATATCATCCTCTGGCAAAATATCGTTGCTATGATTGTCATCTAGTTGAATATCTAAATCATCAAGAGGGTCAGGAATGATTGGATCGTCTAACGCATCATTACTTTGCGGCTCGTCTTCGGTAAAGCTGGGCGTTTGTGGCAGAAAATCATCGTCATCTTGAGTTTCTTCGTCTTTGTTGGCACGCTTTCGTAAAAACATCACCACAGCAAAAATAATTAATAACGCAGGAATGGTCATTAATAAAATAAGTACAAGTGGGTTAGACATTAAAGCGCCTAGGTTAAAAGGTTCTTCTTTTGGTACTTCTTGCACTTTTTGCTGAGCTATTATTTCGTTTTGTTTTTCTATTAGCTCTTTTAGCTGTTTTTGAATTTCGCTGTCTTGACCTAGCTGTTCTTTTACATTGGCAAGCTCTTTTGAAATACCCGACAATTGTTTTTTGAGATTATTATTCTCAGCTAATATTTCTTCTACATTATTAACCGAGCTTTTAAATTGCTGCTGCAGCTCTACAAGCTTATTACCTTGCTGGGTTTTTATTTCATTTAATTCTTTTTGGATTTCTTTTTTAGCGTCGTCAACATCGGCTTTACGAGCTTGTGTTACTTTAGTTTGCGCGGCATTAATTTCACTGGTGGTTAGTGTGCCATTTTTCTTTTTTTCCCATAGCGCGTCATCTTGCTCTGAGCGTTGTTTAGCAAGCTGTGGATTTACGCGTCTAATTTCCGCTAAAGTGGGTATTTTTAAATATGCACCACTTTGCATGTGGTTTAGGTTTTGTTCTAAAAAAGAATTAGGGTTTTTGTTATACAAGGCCTGCATAACTTGGTAAATACTAACTGAGTTATCTGGGCGTACTTTGGCAGCAATACGCCATAGTGTATCGGTTGGCTTTATAGGCCCTATTGATCGCCCTTGCGCACCATAGTCAGCGCCTTTTGGCCCCTTTAATTGGGTGCTGTCTTGAGAGTAAATTGGAGTTACTACCAATGCAGACGCTAATATAATAAGTGAAGCTAAACCGCGCATGCTGATCCTTTAATGTGTAAATGTTAAATGCTTTGCTATTTATTTAGCTGCTCAACATTAATTATTCTTGCCGTAACCAGCCAAATAGCTGATCTACATTTGTTATTACAATCTATTTTTATTGCAAGCTCTATTCCAGTTACAAACTATAAACCAGTTGCGGCCTAATATCCATTGCAACGCTTTGAAAATAAATACCTTAAAACTTTATTCTTAATACTATTTTATCGTGATAGATCAAGGCGTTTAGTTTAGTAGCAACGCTAAGCGGCAATAATTTGGCTCCCTTAAATACAAAAGCGGCAAACTATAAAAGTTTGCCGCTTAATTTACACGCAATGTTAGCGGGTATTTATAAGTAGTTAGCGATTAACTCTTCCGCTATTTGCACACTATTAGTGGCAGCCCCTTTGCGGGTGTTATCACTTACAACCCACATATTTAAACCATGAGGGTGCGAAATATCGGCGCGTAAGCGGCCTACGTAAACTGTATCATTACCACTGGCATCTGAAACCGCGGTTGGGTAATCGCCCTCATCTTCAATGAGCTCGACTCCTGGTGCATCATTTAAAAGCTGTTTAACGTGCTCAAAGTCATACGGCATGCGTGTTTCAATGTTGATTGACTCAGAGTGGCCAAAAAATACCGGTACACGTACACAGGTTGGGTTAACAGCAATAGTGGTATCACCCAAAATTTTATGCGTTTCGTTTACCATTTTCATTTCTTCGCGCGTGTAGCCGTTATCTTCAAAGGTATCTATTTGAGGGATAACGTTAAATGCAATTTGCTTAGGAAAAATTTCGTTTTCCATTGGGCGAGCATTCATTAAATTAGCTGTTTGCTTTGCTAGTTCATCTACGGCTTCTTTGCCTGCACCAGATACAGCTTGGTATGTAGATACATTAATGCGGTCAATACCATAAGCATCGTAAATTGGTTTAAGCGCTAGCATCATTTGAATAGTAGAGCAGTTAGGGTTTGCAATAATATTGCGATTTCTAAAGTCTTCAAGGCTTGCTGCATTAACTTCTGGTACCACTAGCGGTACTTCAAAATCATTTCTAAAATGTGAGGTGTTATCAATTACAACACAGCCCGCATCGGCTGCAATTGGCGCGTATTTTTCTGATACACTGCCACCAGCTGAAAACAAACCTATGTGTGCTTGGCTAAAGTCAAAGCCTTCTACGTCTTGCACTTCAATGGTTTCACCACGAAACTTTATGTCTTCACCTGCGCTGCGGCTACTGGCTAATAAAAAAAGTTGGTCTACCGGAAATTTACGATCTTCCAGGGTTTCAATAATTTGACGACCTACTAAGCCTGTAGCGCCAAGTACAGCAACGTTATATTTTTGCGACATATTTTATCCTCTTTAAGCAGTGTTAAAACAACACTACTAGTTAAATTAGTTTGCGGTGTTAAAGCCAAGCTGAGCGAGTGCATCTGTATGCTGTGCACTCCCTTTTACCGTTAAAGTGCTAAACTCACGCCTGACTGGGTAGTTTTTACGTAAACTATCAAACCCGTCTTTTGCTAAGTTGCGCAGCAAAATGCCATCATCACGGCGTACGTCGTAAATTAAATGCACTAAACGCGCAATATCAGCCTCAGTAAAGCTGCTTTGTAAACTTAGGCTTGTAACAGCAGGTTGTGGTAAAAAATCAGCAAGAGATTTTTCTGCGGTTACGCCTTTTAATTTACACAATGCTTGGTACAGCATTTGTGTACCGCGGGCTTTTCCTTCAAGGGTATGGCCAGCAATGTGCACGCTGGCATAGCGCACATGATCAAGCAATGGAATTAAAATGTTAGGCTCGTTTTCCCAAACATCCAAAACCAAATCTAAGTCTGCCCCTTGCTCCATAACCGATAACAAAGCTTGATTATCAATTACTTCTCCACGGCTCGCATTTATAACTGCTAACCCAGGCTTTAACGCTTTAAGGCGTTTTTCATCAATTAAATGATGCGTTTTGTGCTCACCGGTTTTAATCAGCGGTACATGAAAGGTAACCGCATCTACGCGCTCAAGTAGTTCGTCAAGCTCAACATGCTCGGCTAATAAGCCCTGCTCATGTTTAATTGGGTCACATAATAAAACATCAACATTAAGTGTTTTTAGTTTTTGTGCTAAACAGCTGCCAATGTTACCCACCCCAACAATACCTATTGTTTGACCACTTAAAGGGGCTGCGTTTTCTTGGCTTAAAGCAAACAAGCTACTTATTACATACTCAGCCACCGCCACTGCATTGCAACCTGGGGCACTACTAAAGGCAATGCCTTTATCGTTTAGTAACTGTGTATCTATATGATCAACACCAATAGTGGCGGTACCTACAAAGCTTAATTTATTAGCGTGGGCAAGCAAGTCACTGTTTACTTTAGTAACCGAACGCGTAAGTAATACATCAACATCAATTAACGCATCGGGTGTTAAGTTTCGTCCATCAAAGCGCGTTACCTCACCAAAGTCTGCAAAATACTGCTCAACTAAAGGCATGTTTTGATCGGCAAGAATCTTCATTGGGGAGTCCGTATGGCAAAATGAGGCGCTATTGTAACGAACAACCGAGCCATTACACAAACTAAAAAGCCGAGCAATGCTCGGCTTTTAATCACTATAAAGAGAAAACGAATTAACCTTTATATTTGCTCATAACTAATGTGGCGTTTGTACCACCAAAACCAAAGCTATTAGACATAACAGTATTAAGCTGTGCATCACGGCGCTCAGTTACAATGTTAAGGCCTTGTGCTTGCTCATCTAGCTCATCTACGTTAATAGATGGCGCTACAAAGTCGTTTTCCATCATTAAAATTGAGAAAATAGCTTCGTGAACACCCGCAGCACCTAGTGCGTGACCCGTTAATGATTTAGTCGCACTAATAAGCGGCGAGTTACCACCAAATACTTCTTGAATAGCGCCTAGCTCTTTAACATCCCCTACTGGCGTAGATGTACCGTGCGTGTTTAAATAATCAATTGGTGTATCAACGCCTTGCATTGCTTGGCGCATACAGCGTACTGCGCCTTCACCTGAAGGTGCTACCATGTCGTAGCCATCAGATGTAGCACCGTAGCCTACAATTTCTGCGTAAATATGTGCGCCACGAGCAAGTGCATGCTCAAGCTCTTCTACTACAACAATACCGCCACCAGCAGAAATAACAAAACCATCGCGGTTTGCATCGTACGTACGAGATGCTTTTTCTGGTGTTTCATTATATTTGGTAGATAACGCGCCCATTGCGTCAAATTCCATTGCAAGAGTCCAGTGGAGCTCTTCACCACCACCGGCAAAAATAACATCTTGCTTGCCTAATTGAATTTGCTCAACAGCGTGGCCAATACAATGTGCAGATGTTGCACACGCAGAACTTATAGAATAGTTAACGCCTTTAATTTTAAATGGCGTTGCTAAACAAGCCGATGTCGTGCTTGCCATCGTACGCGGAACCATATAAGGACCTACACGCTTTACGCCTTTTTCGCGCAAAATATCGGCCGCTTCTACTTGCCACTTTGAAGAGCCACCACCAGAGCCAACTAATAAACCCGTGCGCTCATTAGATACTTGCTCATCAGATAAGCCAGCATCTTCAATTGCTTGCTTCATAGAAATATAAGAGTAAGCAGCAGCATCACCCATAAAGCGCATTGCTTTACGGTCTACGTGTTCTTTAACATCAATATCAATTTTGCCCGACACATTACTGCGTAAGTTGTAATCGGCAAATTCTTGGTTAAAAGCAATACCGCTTTTACCCGCTTTTAGTGACTCTAATACTTCTTGTTTGTTATTACCGATGCTTGATACAACACCGATACCCGTAATTACGGCTCTTCTCATGGGTAATTCCCTTAGCTTGATACTAAATTACTGTGTATTTTACGCTGTTTTTTGGTGTTAAGTGGTCAGCTTTCTAGCGTACACCTGTACTCTGAATTTAATAGCTTATAAATAACGCCAGACTATTTCAAAGAAAACCCGTAAAATAATTAAAAAATACTGTCTAAAAATTTAATAAGTCATGATAAAAAACGCCCAAATACACTTTAATGAAGTAGGCACACCGGTAGCCGATAACTTTGACGATGTTTATTTTTCTAATGACGACGGCCTTGCTGAATCGCATTACGTGTTTTATCAACAAAACAATATACAGGCGCGGTTACAAAATCATGACCAAACGCATTTTGTTATTGCCGAAACCGGTTTTGGTACTGGTTTAAACTTTTTAAATGCATGGCAACACTTTAATGACCACCTTGCCAATCAACAAGTTGAAAATCAAGTAGACAAACGGGTTAAGCGATTGCATTTTATTTCGTTTGAAAAATACCCGCTTAATGCTGATGATCTAAAAAAAGCACTGCAAGCGTGGCCAACATTAAACAAGCTTAGTGACGAATTAATAACGCACTACCCTATAAATTTAGGCGGCTGTCATCGCATAGAATTTAATAACGGCCAAGTTATTCTTGATTTGTATTTTGGCGACGTGCTTGATTCAATAAATGCAGTGAGCTACCCGCAATCAGGGGTGGTCGATGCGTGGTTTTTAGATGGCTTTGCACCAAGTAAAAACCCTGACATGTGGCAACAAAGTGTGTTTAATGCCATGGTTGATATATCGCGCAAGCATGCAACACTTGCCACATTTACCGCTGCAGGCTTTGTACGCCGAGGCTTAATAGCTGCAGGCTTTAGCATGCAAAAAGCGAAAGGCTTTGGCCGTAAACGCGAAATGCTGATAGGCCAATTAGCACACGCTAATAGTGCACAGTCATCACCCCCGTACTTTGAACAACCCCCTGCCAAACTAGAGCATGTTGCTGTAATTGGCGGTGGGATTGCGAGTAGCTGTATTTTGCACAGTTTGGCTAAGCGTGGCATTAAAAGTAGCCTATTTTGTCAAGATGAAAAACCAGCTATGGGCGCTTCGCATAACGTACAAGGCGCGGTTTACCCCCATCTGCAAGCTAAAAACTCACCTCATAGTGAATTATTTGCGCACAGCTTTTTATACGCTAAACGCAGTTACCAGCAACTACTAAAAAACGGCTTTAATTTTGATTATAGCTGGTGCGGTGTACTGCAACATGCGGTAAAAAAGCCTCTTGCCGATAAACATCAAAACTTAGAACAAAAACAGTTATGGCCTCAAGCCTTAATGCGCAATGTAACTGTAGAGCAAGGAGATAAACTGGCGGGCGTAAAAACCGGCTACCCCGGCGTTTATTTTGAGCAAGGCGGTTGGGTAAACCCACCCCAGCTAGTTGAGGCAATGCTAAAAGCGGCCAATAGCCTTTACCCTATTAATAGCTATTTTAATTGCCATATACAGCAGCTTACTAAAACCGATGCAGGCTGGTATTTAACCCACGAGCATACCCAATATGGCCCTTTTAGTGATGTAATAATATGTGCAGGTGAGCATAGCGATGCGTTTGAACAAACAAACGCATTACCTATTGTAGGGGTACGTGGTCAAGTATCGCATATTCAAGCGAGTGAACAATCTAAGCAGCTTAAAACCGTGTTGTGCCATAAAGGTTATTTTACCCCCGCCTATTTAGGTAAACACTGTATGGGCGCTACATTTGAAAAAAACACAAAAAGTCGCGCCGTTACAGAAAAAGACAACCAGCTAAACCATGAGCAACTACTTAGCTTTTACCATCAAAGCGACTTTGCCACCACATTAGGTGACATTACCTGTGCTAAAGCAGCTGTGCGCTGCACGTTTATAGATCACTTACCAATGGCAGGACAATGGTGTGAGCAAAGCGATTACAGCACCGCCTTTGCTAATTTACGCCTAGGTAAACGCTATCAATACTCACCTCTATGCAAGCCACAACAAGGCTTACATATTTTTACCGGATTTGGAGCGCGCGCATTATGCAGCGCACCGTTATTAAGCGAGCACTTTATTAGCACGTTAAATAATGAACCACGCCCACTCAGCGAGCGTGTAAGCCAGGCCATTCACCCTGCGCGTTTTATAGTTCGTGATTTAATACGAAATAAAATTTAAATGACATCATTCATTTTTTGCGTAAAATAATAACTATAAAAGGAATTTATACCAATCCGCTTAATTAAGTGCTCAATTTTGAGGCTGGAAAAACCTGTTGATGGCTAAGAAAAAAGTTCGCTATTGAGTTGTTCCAAATAAGAATTTTTTAAAAGGTAGCGACACGGTTAGCACCGCAAAATAATTAAGTATTATTGCGCACTGGTATTATATAACCAATGCGCACCATATGCATGAATGCGGATGGGTATCAATAAAAGGATCACAATGAAAGCTTTAACTTGTGCTGTAACATTACTCGCCGCTTTATCGTTTAACACATTTAGCCAAGACGTAACCGCCATCCCCTTACCTGAAGAATTCATCACCACCATGGATGTAACTGGCGAATACCCGCTGGTTAGAACAGGGTATTTAGCTGCTTCTATTGATGCTATTTCTGAATTTTATCAGCAGGCCCTTGGTGACCCCATTAACAGCAAAGGCGATAATAGCTACCGCACCCTTTACTATAACTACCAAAACCATGCTGTTCGCATCAGTTTATACCATCATAATTATGTTACTGAAGTCAGCATAATGATTGAATAAACACAGTAAAAAGCGGCTAATTTTCATGCTCAGTTCAGACTCAATTTTTATTTACTTTTAAATAACCCCTTTGTAGAGAAAAACAGCGTTTTACCCTTTAAAAACGAATGCCTACCCCAAGGTCTATTTGTACTAAGTACCTTTACACTAAATTGAGAAGGAATTAATTATGAGTAAGACCCTAATTATTGGCGCTAGCGGGCAAATTGGTAAAATGGCAACCAAGTTGCTTTTAAACAATGAGCAAAATGTATCTGCATTAGTGCGTGATAAAAGTAAGTTAGATGATTTAGATAGTCCATTTTTAACTATTGTTGAGCAAGATCTCGAAGGAGATTTTTCTGGTGCGCTAAAAGATTGCGATCAAGTTATTTTTGCTGCTGGCTCGGGCGGAAGTACAGGCACAGATAAAACCGTGCTTATTGATTTATGGGCAGCCACCAAAGCAGCAACGTATGCTAAAGAGCATGGCGTAAAGCATTTTATTATGATTAGCTCTATTGGCGCTGACGATCCAGACACAATAGAAAGTGACTTAAAACCTTACTTAGTTTCCAAACATATGGCCGATGAGCACCTTATCAACAGTGGCTTAAACTACACCATAGTGCGCCCAGGTGGGCTGACCGATGAAAGCGCCTCAATGAAAGTAACCACCGAACGTCCAAACGATCGTTCCAAAGCTAAAATTAGCCGCGAAAACGTTGCCAATGCCCTATTACATATTGCTACTAACGCATTTAATGGCAACCGCGTTTTTGAACTATTTAACGGTGAAACGCCCATTAAAGCAGCTGTAAAATAAACACCTGGTTGCCCTTTGTAAACCCCTTGCAAAGGGCAACGTATTTAAATGCTAAATCGCACGCGCCCTCCCTTGCTTCACTATATTTATTAAATGTAAACAACACGTTTAAATCGCTTTATAAAAGCCCACACACCGTGTTCCTAATAAAACAACATGAAAAACAAGCACTTCCACTAAAATCACGATAAAACAATGCGTTAAAAATTCAACAGAGTAAATTTTGTTCAGGCTTTTTTACTAGTTTAATAAGGCTAAATACTAGAAACCCCTTATTTTATCTGGTAAATTAACAGCGTGTTAAAACAATAATAAAAATTCCTCAATGGAAGTTGCACGAATAAGGACATAGCGTGAGCGCCTCATTTAAAATTATTTTTAATGGTCAGTTACACCAAAATGCTGACATTAGTACCGTACAAGAGCAACTCTGTCAGTTTTTAAAAATTCCCCATAATGTCGCTGTAAAGTTATTTGATGGCCGAGCCTACGCACTCGTCAAAGACCTATCGAGTATTGATGCAGTTAAAACAGAATCTAAACTAAAAAGTTTTGGTTTAATCACCAAAGTAGAACCGCACGCAAGTGTAAGGGCACCCCAAAGTGCCGCGGGTACTAAACTGGTTGTTGCTCACAATGAGCCTGCGGTAAAAAACATAGCTAATACAATAACCAGCATTAAAAAGTCCGGCATAAATAGCCCAACCGCCTTGCCCAAATTAGCACTGCAAAGCGCATTGTTTTTTTGTTATAGCTTATTATTCATCTGCCTTATTTGCTCAGCAGTAATAAGCTTTAACACACTCAAAATGAGTATGATAGACAGCTCATCAGCTTCGCCCTCAACAACATTAAATTACGTTCATTATAAGCAGTACTTAGCAAATCAAAAAAAGCACCCAGAAGTCACCTTGCCTAACACCCACAACACAGATGAGCTTAACCAAGGGGCGCAGCAAAAAATTGATAGCTATTTTGCTCGTTTTTCAACGCATATAAACAGTTACGCAAAAATTCTAAAGCAACCAAATATAAACAGCATGGGCGCAGAAAGGTTAAAGCAGCACCTACAAGAAATAGATGCGCTAGGCACTGAACATGTATTTTGGGAGCAATTAATTAACCTTGCTAAATCGCTTAATAACGACGCCCATGTAATGAGCAAGCTTGGTAATGATAACCCTGATAAAATTCAATGGATAAACGCCGTTGATTGGATAAGCCAAAGCTACATTAGGCAACAACAAAATAAGCCTGACGCTTTGCCCGTCACGCCTACAAACACACAACTCGCCAAGTCACCGATATTAGATTTAACTCTACTAATTAGCTTAATGTCGTTTTTAACGCTTATTATTATTAGTATTAAAATGAAAGTAAGGTCGATAAAAATGAAGCTAGCCGCTCCAAGCACAGAATAAATTAAAACCATAAAAAAACCGCCAATCTGATTGCTCAAATTGGCGGTTTTTTATGGTTTTTAAGTAACGAACTTAAATACCTGTATTGGTGGAGCTGGGGGGATTTGAACCCCCGTCCGAAAAGCCTCGACCGTCGGTACTACATGTTTAGTATTGTCATTTAATTAACCTTTAAATCCCGGACAAACACGGTAGATAAAGGCGAGGCCGCTTAGTTTTAACGCTTCAACCCCGGCCAGGGTTTCCGTCGCGATCAGGTGTTAGGGTGACACTCCAAAATCCAGTCCACAAGAATACATGGAAGGAGCGCTAGCCAGCCTAAGCTGCTAGAGAGTAGTTATCGTCGTTTGCGATTACTTTAAATTGCGGCTTTTTTACGAGGCAAACCGCACCTCGACATGCACCTCAGGCTTCTTGAATTCCGTCGAATCCTAATCAGCCCCTGAAATATGAATTTCTTTCAGTAAGGGCAGTATAACTGAGTAAACGACTGATACTCAAGGGGTGTGACACTTTTATTTTAGCTAACTGAATCAACTGAACAGTAAACAAGCACAAGTTTGTAAAAAAGCAAACAAATACTGAACATTTACTTAACATACCGGTCAAGTTGTGCTCAAATAAGGAGTTAAATTTTACACTAGCTATAAGGCTTTAGTAGTAAAAGTAATAATCATAATAACAGGCATATTACGTAGGGAATTTATAAATGTCGGTTTTTTTATTTAATGAACAAACGGGTGAGCTGGCGTTATCTGCACACCCTATTGATAATGGATTTCCGGTAACGAGTGCTCAACTTATTGAGCTGCTTGAACAGTCAGATTATTGCGAGTTTGAAGTACTCTCTGGCAATATTGGTAAGTTATTTTCACCGAGTAAAAATTATCAGCAAGAATCATTAGTAATTGCCAAAGCCACGGACGCGAGCATTGTTATTAACGTTGATGAAAAAAACATGGTTGCAGAGGCTACGCTTACCACGGCCAAAGGCGGCGCATTACTCTCAATGGAGGCAGCTCAAGCAGCTTTAGTTAAAGCCGGTGTAAAAAAAGGCATTAGCCCTCGCGCACTTGATACGTTTTTAGGTCAGCAGTTTTCTCACCCTGCAGGTACATCATACAGCGCTATTGTGGCTCATGGCCGAAACCCTAAAGAAGGTAGTGATGCGAGGTTTGTTCGCCTTTGCTCTACAGCGCAAGACCGCGTACTTAGCCCCCAAGCAAAAGAAGGTGGCAAGGTCGATATGAAAGACCTTGGCGCGATTATTACGGTAAAGCCCGGCACCCCTTTAATGCAGCGAGTAGCAGCTACTCCAGGTGAAGATGGCTATACGGTTTTTGGCGATATGATCAAGGCAACGCCTGGTAAAGAACATCAATTACAGCCCTTTGAAGGCACAAAAATAGACCCTAATAACCCAAACATGCTCATTGCCGATTGTAAAGGTGTCCCTGTGGCCTTACCTAGAGGCATGCGGGTTGACGATGTTTTGTGTTTTCATAATGTAGATGTAAGTACAGGCCACGTTGATTTTGATGGCAGTGTAATTATATCTGGTGATGTAAAAGATGGTATGCGGGTTAAAGCCAATGGCGATATTACTGTATTAGGGTTTGTAGAATCAGGCACGATTGAAAGCCAAAGCGCGGTAACTATTATGCTCGGCGCTATTGGCCGTAAGCGTGAAAATGAAGAAGCATTTACGTGTGAAATTTCTGCCCAGCGAACTATTTCTATTGGCTATGCCCAGTACTGTAATATTAAAAGTGCGCAAGATTTATTTATAGAACGCCAAGCATTGCATTGTAATTTAAGTGCAAGGCGCTTAATACGTGTGGGTAAAGCAGGTAACCCTCGCGGCAAAATAATTGGGGGGAATATTCTTGATGCTATGCGTATAGAAACAGGTGAGCTAGGTGCGCCGGCAGGGACTAAGACCCGTGTGTTTTTAGCTCAAAACTGGCATGAACTGCGCTCAAAGCAGTCTCAAATAATTGATTTTGAAAAAGTATTAGCAAGTAAAACATCTGCACTTAAACAAGCTAAAGAAAAAGCGATAAAAATTCCAGTTGCAGCTCAACGCCAACAGCTACTAGATAAAATTGCCGCTAATGAGCAGCATATAAAAACCCGCGCTATGCACGTACAACGTCAAAAAAGATTGGTGAAGCAAAAAATTTCTCAGCTATTGGCAACTAGCCGACTTAAAATTAACGAAATAATGCACCCAGGTGTGGAGCTTAAAATAGCAAAAGACACAAAACAGTTTTCGCGTATTTACCCACCCCACTTAGTAAAACTTTCTGAGGGAAAAATCACTCAGTCGTTTTAGTATCCTCTTCGGTGTTTTCAGTTTCTTGGGCGTCACTTTCAGGTAGTGGCGCTAGTGGCCAGCCCCCTAGTTCTTGCCAACGGTTTACTATTAAACAATATAGTCCTGCTGTGCGTTCTGTATCGTAAAGTGCCGAGTGTGCTTGGCTGTTATCAAACTCAATCCCCGCGGCTCTACATGCTTTAGCTAGTACCGTTTGCCCTAAAGCTAACCCTGCAAGCGAGGTTGTGTCGAAACTCACAAATGGATGAAATGGCGTACGCTTAATATTGTTACGCTCAATGGCTGCATTTAAAAAGCCATGATCAAAAGCGGCATTATGTGCCACTACAACTGAGCGTTGACACCCAGCAGCTTTTTGCGCTTTACGTACTGCTTTACAAATTTCTTTAATTGCTTCGTCTTCTGGTACAGCGCCGCGCAACGGGCTAAACGGATCTATGCCGTTAAATTCAATTGCGGCTTGTTCAATATTAGCGCCTTCAAAAGGCTCTACATGAAAATGAACGGTATGATCTATGCTGAGTAACCCTTCGTCATCCATTTTTAAAATTGATACGGCAATTTCAAGTAAGGCGTCGGTTTCTTTATTAAAGCCGGCGGTTTCTACATCAATAACAACAGGAAAAAAGCCGCGAAAGCGTTGTGCGAAAAGTGTTTGCTCAGTATTTGCCATAGTCTTCTTGGTTTATGAGGATAAGCTCACTATTATGTCAAAATTGGGGGCTACTCGGCTAGGGCTTTATAAATTATTTAATTAATATATTGTAGGCATGCTATTTGCTTTTAAATAACTGCTAATTGTATTGGCTGTTATTAATTCCCATCGCATTAAATTACGGATACTAGTATGGCGCCTAGAAAATAGCGCAATAACAAGGCGAAAATTATTTATAGCTTTGTTTTACATCAGTAAGTTTAACGCAGTGAGCGGGCTATTTAATACGATACGAAGATTATGTTTTTAATTAAGTTGGTATAGAGCCCTACTTTAGCCGTACGCCAAAATATTGGCTTAGTAGATTAACCGGAGCGTTTTATGAAGTGTAAGTTGTTTTTTATTAGCGTAAGCCTTGGCACCGCCTTGATGAGTTATTCATCGCAAGCGGCTATGCGCCAATACAGCGCAAATCAAGATAACTCCAATTGGGAAGTTTTAAAAACAACGCGCTTACAGTGCCAATTAAACCACGAAGTGCCCTACTACGGTGAGGCCATATTTAAGGCATCGGCTAGTAAAAACAAAAACCTAACTTTTAATCTAGATATGGTTGTGCGCCCCGACAATTACGATATAGCCGGTTTAAAGGCGGTGCCACCAGCATGGCGTTCAGGCCTGCCCGCGCGTGATATAACCACGATGAAGTTACTTAAAAAGTTTGATGGTGAGCTTGGTAATAAAACCGCATGGGAAATGCTAACTGAACTTGAAAAAGGGTTTCATCCTACCTTTTACTACCAAGACTGGCAAAATAGTGCCGACAAAATTGCCGTTGGTATTTCAAGCGTTAATTTTAAGCAAGCCTACTGGGCGTTTTTACAGTGCCGCGATGAGCTTTTACCATACAGCTTTGAAGATATTTCATTTACTGTAATGAACTACCAATCAAATAGCAGCAAGCTCACTAAAGAGTCGCAAAAGCGCTTAGATAAAATTGCTGAGTATTTAAAAAATGATACCAGTATTGAGTCTATAAGTATTGATTCGTATACCGATAGTTACGGTGGCCGTTGGAATAACTTAGATTTATCGCGTAAGCGTGCTAAAGCTATAAAAGATTATATGATCAGCTTAGGGGTTGATGAGGGCAAAGTAGAAACCACAGGCCTAGGTGAAAAACGTTTTGTTGATACTAACGAAAATATTTTAGGGCGAAATAAAAACCGTCGTTTAATTATTCAAATAGCAAAAATGTAACCGCCTTAAACTGCTAGCCACCGCTGCGCCGCTTTATGAGCTTATCGCCAAACTGAAAAAACGTTAGGCTCAAAAATATAATTATGGCTCCTATAATAAGCTCCTGACTTAAAGGCTCGTTATTAAGTAATGCGCCTAGCGCTAATGCAAAACTAGGTGTAATTAAACTACTTAATGCTACAGTACTGGCGTTTAACTTTTGTAATACATGAAAATACGCTAAAGCCCCTACAATCGAGCCAAAAATACCTAAATACGCAATACTCCATAACGAGCGAGCACTCCAATAATCCATACTTATTTGCCCATCTACCAGCCACCACAACAGTCCAAATAAAGGAGTAACAAAAACCAGCGCTCCAAAAGTGGTTGCCATCGGATGAATAGCAATTTTTACACGTTTGATCATCACCCCACTGAGACTAAATAAAGTAACGGCCAATAACACATACATCAGCCCTATGCCCTGAGTTTGTGAGGCTTGTAGCTGGTTATAACTTACAAAATAAAGGCCTATTAATGCACAGCTCAGCGCTATTAATTTAATAGGGCTAAATTTAGGCTCATTAAGTAACCTTTGTGCTAAAAAGCCAGAGAGAATAGGCGCAAGGCCAAACACTAATGAAATAATACCTGAAGGTACTGTGGTAGCAGCCATGTAACTTAATGACATACCGCCAAAAATACCCAAACTGGAGTATGCATATAACGTGCACGCGTTTTTGCTCCAAGGTACACGAATATTGGCTATAGCAACAATTAACCCAGCAACAAATAAGCCTATAATCATGCGCATTAAAACGGCGAGGGTTGGTGCTACAGTTTCACTGCTCCATACAATACCTAAAGGCGTAGTACACCAAATAATGACAAGTAGTAAATAAGATAATTTAACTGGCACACGCCATTCCTTTGCACTGAGGAGGTAGAAACCCTATTAAAGTAAATTATACGCGCGAAAGTAATACGCAGTACATATATAAACGTCTAAATACAGCTGTAAATTCATAGTTACATTATTATTTACCGGCATTTATTACAAAACTATTTATGTTTTAAGTAACTAGTTATATCTTGAGTGCCTCTCACACATTTTAGGATAGTTAAGTGCTTAAAAATAAAACAATAGGCAGCATGTTAATTGTTGCAGGCACCACCATAGGCGCAGGTATGCTGGCATTGCCAAT
>NZ_DCYU01000109.1:0-5921 GCF_002331165.1 Pseudoalteromonas sp. UBA2102 | reverse complement strand
GATTGGCTTTAGGGTTCGTTATGAATTTACACGCCAGTTTGCGCCCTATATTGGCGTTGAATGGAGCAATAAATTTGGCAATACAGCCGACTATGCCACATCAAGTGGACAAAGTAGCAACAACACCGCATTTGTTGCGGGTATTAAATTTTGGTTTTAATCATTTTAAATAAGAGGTAATTATGAAGTTTTTTAATTCTGCAGTAGCCATTTTAGGTTTAGTGCTTACATTTTCCGCATCAGCGCATATATCACTCAAGCAATCAACACCTGCGCAAGAAGCCATGTTAATGAAAAGCCCAGAGCAACTTTCGTTAACTTTTGGTGGTGAAGTAAGGCTAGCAAAAGTCATCATCAAAGATGAAAAAAATAAATCAATAAACTTTGATTTCAAACCCAGCGCCACCCCAAGCACAGACTTTAATTGGTCATTACCGAGCCTAGCCCAAGGCACTTACACGGTTAAATGGACAGCACTGGGTGGTGATGGACATAAAATGACCGACACGTTTAGATTTATGGTACACAAAAGTGAATCGCATAAGATGATGCAAGAACAATCTAATACCCACAGCAAACATAATCATTAAGTAGCAACATAATGCAATTAAGTGAATGGTCAGTACTCTTACTATTATTAAAACTAGCAAGCTATATAGCAATTGCAGGGCTTGCGGGCACTTTATTAATGCGCTTTATGTGTGGCAACAGCAATGTTGCAGGGCATCAGGTAATTAGCTTTTATCAGTTCTTAAAACGTTGGCAAATTACGTGTGTAGTTACAGGTAGTATTGCTGCACTTTTACAAGTACCAATAGAAGCTGGAGCAATGGCTGAATCAGGCTTTATGGGAATGTTTGACCCCTTTATGCTTGAAATTATTTGGCAATCAGTCATAGGTGACCAAGCAACGTTTAGAATACCAGCGCTTATTATTGCTCTAATTAGCGCATGTATGTGGAGTGTGGAATCAGATGATAACGTAGCAGGTTATAAAAACGGTGCCGTTATACTAATCATGCTTGGGTTTATCGCTTATAGCTTCACTTTTACTGGGCACAGTGCAAATGAAAATGGGTTAGTGAAAAGTATTTTAACCTTTCACCTTATTGCCATTGCGAGCTGGTTAGGGTCATTGTGGCCGCTTTACAAAAGCTGCACTTTACTACCTACCAGTGAAGTAAAGCGGTTAATGCATTACTTTGGTCAACTCGCTATTGTTATTGTATTTGTACTACTTATTTCGGGCTTAACTCTGCTCCTGCAGTACCTAGAGTCACTTTCTGCATTGTTTACATCAAATTATGGGCAACTAATTTTATTAAAGCTGTTACTCGTCAGCGCGATGCTGTTACTAGGTGCATGGCATAAGCTTTTTTTAGTCCCGCAAATCACTCAACAACACCATATAAGTATATTAAAACGCTCGATCACTGTTGAAATATTAATTGCCCTATTTGTACTTATTACAACAAGTGTATTTACAACACTTGTTGGTCCGCCTATTTAACGATTAATAAAAAAGGAAAATGTATGTTAATTAAATCCTTTAATTTAAAAATTTTATTGCTACTAATTTTTAGCACTGTTAGTTCTTTTACTGTTAGTGCACATGACGATGAAAAATATTCAAAAAAAGGCAAGGCCTTTGTCAATGTTGATAGCGAGGCTGCAAAAACAGTCAGCCTATTTCATGCATCTCTAAAACAAGGCAATCGCGAAGCTGCACGTAAATTACTGGCCGACGATGTCATCATTTTTGAAGGCGGAAGTGTTGAGCGTTCTGCAGATGAATACGCGAAACATCATATGATAGCGGATATGAAATTCTTAAGTGCTGTTAATAGTGAACTACTAGAGCATCAAGTTTACACAAATGGAGACATAGCTTACTCAATTTCAAGAAGTAAAACTCAAGGAAAGTACAAAGGAAAAGATATTAAGTCTATGGGAATGGAATCAATCACATTAAAAAACACCGATACAGGTTGGAAAATCACTCATATTCATTGGTCAAATTAAGGAGTTAACAATGCGAGTAATCTACATTACCTCAGCGTTATTTTTATCATTAACTATGTCATTTTCGGCGATAAGTATCTAAAAACAACATAAAGCATTAATAACTTATGAGAATTCAGAAAAACCTAAAATTGAGCTTACCGTTTATAAAAGTAATAATTGTGGATGTTGTAATAAGTGGATTGCTCATTTGAGCGAAAACAATATTCAAACAAAAGCAATTAACGTCAATGACATGGGGACGATTAAATCTCAGTATCAAGTAAAACCAAATATGCGGTCATGCCATACAGCCGTTTCAGCCGATGGATTTGTATTTGAAGGTCATGTTCCCGCCAAACATATAAAACAGTTTTTAGCTGAACAACATCCTGAAAAGACGATAGGGCTCTCTGTTCCCTCTATGCCTGCTGGTACGCCAGGTATGGAAATGGGCGATCGCTTTTATAAATATAATATTGAAATGCTTACGCACGATTTACAGCAGAATACTTATAAGCATATTAGCAAATACGCTGAGCAGTTTTAACACTTATGGCACAACTCTTGATGTAATATTAAACATTGATTCAATGATTAAATATATAGTGGGTTTACGCCTAATAACCTGTAAGAATTACCCATTGGTATAAATAATATACAAAGTAAATGATAAAAAGGAGCCATCTAATGTCGCAGTATTTAAAGTTTTTCTTAATGATAGCCACATCAACATTAGTCATGTTTGTACTGATGTATTTGAATACTTATCAGCTAAGTCATGTTTTTTTTAGTGAAACTCGCACTTATATGGCGCTTTATATGGGAGCCATGATGGCAGTGATAATGCTACTTTTCATGCTCAATATGTATAAAGATAAAAAGAAAAATATAACAGTACTCATTGCTAGTGTTACCGTATTTGCGGGAAGTTTATTTTTAGTTCGATCACAAGCGACTGTTGATGATAGCTCATGGATGTCGGCGATGATCCCACATCATTCAATTGCAATACTCACCAGTGAAAGGGCAAAAATCAAAGATAAGCGAGTCCAAGAGCTTGCAACAAATATTATTGAGGCACAGCGTCGTGAGATTAAAGAAATGCAGTGGTTACTAAAGGATATAGAGAAAAATGGCCTAGCAGAAACTCAGGAGCAAGCACAATCTAGGACCGTACCGGATTTTAATGCTAAGTAAAATTTTATACCAATACATAAAAGGGAGCTAAACATGAGTAAATCAGCCCAACTTTTTAGAATGGCCACAGATGAGCATATTTGCCCGTTTGGTTTAAAATCAAAAGACCTACTAGAGCGAGAGGGATATACAGTTGATGATCAGCTATTAACTTCTCGAGAGCAAACAGATGAATTTAAAAAACAACACAGTGTAGAAACTACACCTCAAACATTTATTGATAATAAACGTATAGGTGGCTATGACGACTTACGCGATTACTTTGATAAGCCAAAAGCTGGGCAAGAAGGTACAACTTACACGCCCGTGATTGCGATTTTTTCGGTTAGTTTTTTGCTTAGTGTGGCATTTAGTTTTGCAGCGAATAATAGCTTATTATCAATGCAAACCGCTGAACTATTTGTAGCCCTAACAATGGCAGTGTTAGCAATACAAAAGCTTCAAGACTTATTTAGCTTTACTAATTCATTTATAACCTATGACTTAGTCGCTATGAAAGTAGTCAGGTACGCCTATGTTTACCCATTTTTAGAAGCATTTGTTGGCATTGGAATGATAGCCGGATTACCAGCCTATATTATTGCCCCTATTTCATTGTTCATAGGTGGGGTTGGTGCTGTTTCAGTGATAAAAGCAGTCTATATAGATAAACGAGAGTTAAAATGTGCGTGTGTAGGCGGTGACAGTAACGTACCACTAGGGTTTATCTCCCTAACAGAAAACCTGTTTATGATCGCTGCCGGTATTTGGATGTTTGTTAAGTAAACAACAGCTTTAATTTAAAAACATGATGATGTACTAGTGTGATTACCAAGGGATTATGTCGCTCTAATTACCGAGCGACTTTGTCGTAAATAGCATATCAGCTGTACTAGCTCATATCAGATCTTACAGTTTAAGTGAATAAGTTTAGACTTCATCAGGCAGACTGCTATGAGCGAGAAGCAGACGTCCATACAAACTCGTTTTTGGACATAAATACGTTAGAGTATCTAATCAGTAACGTCCTTTGTTGAAGCGTTTGTTAGGATTCTCTTCGACTAGGGTGAACTTTTTCTTTCAATATAGTAGTCAATTGCGCAAGGTTTAACGGCTCATAAGACAAAGTTTGTCTTATTGGTTCAAATGCACTTAACATTCTTTTATGACCGTCAATTGAAGGGCAATGACTATTGAAGCTCCGACCACTAAACTCTTGAAATCTTTCCAATTCGTTAACTAGAAACATTGCTGTTCCCATATACTCAGTTTCATTATTACCATCAAAACCAATGAATTTGGGGTCTTTACCAAAATAAGGAACGTCAGATTCTAGTTTGGCTTTTTCTTCTTCGTTCAGCTTGCTATAGGCGTGTTCTATAAAGCTCCACATATCTAAAATATCAACAACCTCTTTAACAATTTCAGGATCGTCCGACTCTTCAAATGGAATGCCACTGTATTTCCATTTTACGCCCCATAGTTGATCACTGAAAATAGCTGATTTAATAAAATCTGGTTCTATTTCACCTTTAACATCTAATTTTTCATAAAGCTCGCTAAGCATTAAAACAATTAATTTTTCGCCGTCTGATAATTTCATAGTTTTTCCTTTACTTTTTCCTTAAGCCCGTTCTTTTTTTTCATCGGAAAGCTGTTTAACAAAGGGCATAAAGTTTTGAATTTTGTAGTAGATACTTTTGCCATAATTTTTTTTGTCTTCAAAATTAATTGCTTCAGACAATGATTCAATGTCATCTTTTAAATCATTACAAAGTTCTTTTGCTTTGTTCTCAAAAAAATCAGTGAAATGACCGCTTTGTTCAAAAATGAAACTAGCATACACCTCAACTTCTTTTGCAATATCAGCGCAGTTAACTCCCTTGAGAAGTTTGGCATTACATGAAGGACCGACTTTTGACACAACAGATAAAACACGCTTTGTTTCGGAGTGAACTTGCGATACTTCAACCATTTTTCTACGGCTTATAAGTTCATCACGAAGCTTTTCTGCTTTACTGGCTGCGTTTACCGATTTCTTAGCTTCGACAAATGCCCATACAGCACCACCTATTGAAGCGATAGATCCGATTATTGAAATGACACTTTCCATGCTCAAAATTTGACACCTTTCTCCGTGAAGCCTAACGGCGTATTACCGAAAATTCCCGTTAACACTCAATGTGTCAATTTCCAGAATTATCAAAATACGATTTTTATTAATTTAATTATTAATAACTTACACATAGCCTAAAGGAATTACAATTTTTTTAGACTCTCCTATAACCGAGAATTTACTTATTCGAGAATGGGTAAAAGTACATTACGAAAACACGCATAAAAAATAGCTTTGAAATTAACAACTTAAATTTTATGAAAATTTTAACGAGAAGCTAATTATATTACATAACAAGAATTGATTATTTATTCATTCATTAATACTTTGAATACCTGCTTCGCTCAAAGCTGTCCTTAGAGTATTTACGTTAACTCGTCTTGGGGCAAAAACGAGTTGGACTGCCGAGCTTTCATTAGATACCTACTTATAATCTTAAAGTACAAAACGGAAGTAAACTTCCGGTTTCTAACCCAATATTGCTATATTTCGGAAGCAAACTTCCGTTTATAGGGATTCAAAGGTAGTTATCGGAAATATACTTCTGTTTTTTGAAAGCGTTAACCTAGATAGCTATATGAGCCATTTTTTGGGTCTTATTTGAGCGAAAAGCAGACATTGACCG
>NZ_DCYU01000017.1:0-30419 GCF_002331165.1 Pseudoalteromonas sp. UBA2102 | reverse complement strand
GCAAGTGTTTGGCGGTGTACCGCGTCTGCAGGCGATAATAACAATTAATTTATATAATTTTCTTAACTTTATCGGTAAGTTAGATAATACTCATTGTATTACTCATTGTATTACTCATTTTATCCGAGGTTAGCAGTTGCATTGCGGCCCAGAAACAAAAGGATGACAGTTCTATGTCTACAGAAAATGCACTATTAACGATTTTGGTTGATAGAATCAATAACGACACTTTGGTTTTACCTACGTTACCTGAAGTTGCAATTAAAGTGCGCCAAGCGGCCGATAACCCTGATGTAAACCTAATGCAAATGTCAGATGTGATTGGACAAGACCCGGCTCTTTCAGCGCGCATGATCAAAGTGGCTAACAGTGCAATTATGGGCCGAGTGGTTAAAGTGTCTAACTTACAGCAAGCGGTTACGCGCATTGGTTTACGCCAAATTAAAAATATAGCAACCGCAATGGCAATGGAGCAGCTGTTTGTTTCTAATAATGAGCTAATAAAAGGCTACATGAGTAAAGCGTGGCAAAAAACGCTAAATGTGGCGGGGCATTCAATAACGCTTATGGCGTTTTATTTACAAAATAATAAACGTACATCGTTAAATAGTGACGCTATTACGTTGGCGTCGTTGGTATATAACATTGGTGTACTGCCTATTTTAACCGAAGCTGAGCGCCACCCAGAGGTGTTTGCTAACCCAAGCTTTTTAGCACATGCAATTCAAAAGCTCAGTGGTAAAATTGGTGGCTCAATTATGGGAGCGTGGGAGTTTCCACCTGAATTTGTAAATGTTGCTAGGCATTGGGCCGACCCTACGTATCGCCCTGAAGAGATTGGGTATGTTGATTTTATTCGTATTGGCGCTATTTTAGAGGGGACTTTACAGGTTTCTGATAAATCAGCGGCTTTACAAACCTACATAGATAAAGGCGTTATTCCTTCTATGCAGCTATTTTCAAGTGACGAATACAACGACATGCTCGAAAATGTAAAAGACACATTTAGCTAATTAGCAGTTATAAGGTAAAAGCAAAAAGCACGACTAAGTCGTGCTTTTTTCGATTTTAATAGCGCTTATAATTTTAGCGTTTTATAAATCTTCTGCATCACCTAAACCGGCCGTCAGCTCTTCAAGCAGTAGCTTGATTTCTTCTGAGGCTAAAATAAAGTCAGCATCTAATTTAACCGCCATATCTTCTTTAGGAATATCGGCGTTTTCTTCTTTTAAAGTTTCTGAGTAGCTTAAACGCTTGATAGAGCCATCGTTTTGCAGCATAAACTTCAGGCGTTCTTGCCAATCAAGTGCAAGTTTGGTCACGCGTTTACCATTTTCTAGGTGCGATTTAACTTCATCACACGATAAATCATGACCTTTTAGTTTAACCTGTGCGCCACTGTCGTCGGCTTCTTCTAGCTCAGCATCAAAACCTATAGCAAAGTTTTCAGGGGTGCTGAAGTTAGTTAACCAATCAGTTAAAAATACATCTAGGTCGTAGTTTGCAAAAGCAGGTACTACTGGTAATGTGCCCAGAGACTTACGCAGCAATGCAAGTAGCTCTTCTGCTTTATTAAAACTGCCGCTGTTTACTACAACCCAGCCGTTTTCTTGGTCAATAAAAGCAAACTGTAGGCTCGATTTTTTAAACGCTTGAGGTAATAAGGTAGTTAAAATGTTTTCTTTTAACTCGTCTTTTTCTTTCTTTTTAACAGGGCGGTTTTCTTCCGCTTCTATTTGATCTACTTTTTCGGCAACCATTTCATTAACAACAGATGCAGGCAGCACTTTTTCTTCACGTTTGGCACACACTAAAATGCTTTTTTGTGAAAAATGCGCCAGCGAGTCACCATGCTTACCAAATGCTTTTGTCCAACCAAATGTAGAAAGGTCTTGAGAGCCACAAGGGCGAAATACATCTTGTTCTAACGCTTTTTCAAACTCTTCTTGAGTGTACGAAACATCTTGCTTAAAGCGATAACAAATCAGGTTACTAAACCACATAAGGTAACTTTTCCATCTTTTAAATTTGCTCAATCATAGCAATAAAATGGGGTTCTCGAAATGGCTGATTTTAAGCAAAGCCGTTATTGATTAAATAATGGCTTTGGCATGTTTTTAGGAAATTCAATATGGTAATGAAGCCCTTTGCCAGGCTCACTGCTTGCCTCTATTGAGCCGCTAAGTGTTTGCTTAACTAAGTTAAAGGTTATGTGTGTGCCTAACCCACTGCCGCCTTGGTCGCGTTTTGTCGTAAAAAATGGGTCAAACAATTTGGCTAATTGCTCTTTTGTTACGCCATTGCCGTTATCGGTGTAGTCAATAATAAGGAGTGTGTCATCGGCGCTAATATTTATATCAATATTGCCCTGCGCAATATTATCAAAACCATGAATAATTGAGTTCATAATTAAGTTGGTAAAAATTTGGCTAATTGCCCCTGCAGGCAGGTTAAGAACTAAATCATCCGGACACTGTAAATTTATGGTGTGCTTAGTTTTTTTAAGTTTAGGGTGGAGCGATAAAATTACTTCGTTTAAATAATCTTTAAAGTTAATTGTTCTTACAGCTTCACTGGCTTGGTCTACCGCTATTTGTTTAAAGCTGGCAATAAGCTCAGAGGCTCTATCAAGGTTGGTTGTAAGCAAGCTTGTGCTTTGCTTGGCTTCGTTTATAAACTCTTCTAATGCTTTGGGCGATAACTTTTTTTCTTTGTAGGCATTTTCTAACGTGTTTAAACGCTCTTGTAAAAACGATATAGCAGTTACACCAATCCCAATAGGTGTATTTATGTCGTGTGTAATACCGGCGACTAATCCGCCTAGTGCAGCCATTTTTTCGGTGCCTACTAAGCGCTCTTGAGCAAGGCTTAGCTCGTCAAGGTAGCGTTCAAGCTCTTTTTGTTTAGTTAATAATTCTTCTTCGGTATGTCTGCGTAAATCAACTTCTTCGGTTAGTACCAGCTTTTGTTTTTCTAGTTCGTACTTTTGCTGTTGTAAATCCATCATAGCTTGGCTTAAGTTTGACGTTTTACGGGCAACATCTTGCTCAAGCTGTATATTGTGCTGGTCGAGCTTTTCGTTACTAACAATCAACTCACGTTGGGTATGCTCAAGCTCTTTTCTGTATTGAACTACTTTATCTATTAAGTTATTAAAAGACTGCTCCATAACGTTTAGCTCGTTATGCTCTTCGGTCTCAATGTCTATGTGTTGACCTTCTAAGTCATCAAGCTCTAAGTTTTCTATTTGATCGGTTAACTCGTTTAAAGGGTCGGTGAGCAGCTTTCTAAATGCCATTAAAAACAGAATGATCAAAAAGGTGGTTTTGATCATGGCGTTACCAATTAAAAAGTAAATAGATACCATTATTCGGCTAAATACCACATCGCGGCTAGAGAACAAGGTCACATCACCTACTTGAGTAGCGCGTCCCGAAAATTCAAAAATTAGGGGGAAGGTATAACCAAAGAGACCCGATTTGGTGTCCTCTATAATGACTTCCTCTTGTACGAGTTGTTGGTTATAAAGTTTGTGTATATCCAAAGAGCGCCCCAGCTGCGAAATAATTTCACCGCTGTCGTCGCGCACTATAATGCCCTCCACCATAGGTATAGCAAGTAAGCCTTCTGCGGTTGTAATTGTTTGCTTTGTGTTTAGTTCCCAAATTGCGCGTGTTAAGCTTCGGCTAAAGGTTTTTTGCAGCGTACTTAGCTCATCACGAATGTAGTCTTTAGTATTTACAAATTCTGCAAGCACCTGTCCACATGTCACCACAAAGGTAAGCAAAAAATACACTGATAAAACATTAGTTAACAATTTCTTAGAAAGGCTTTTTTGTAACATATGGGATTTACTCATCCGGTGTAATTATATCTAAGTTGCAATTTCTAACTTAAAAGTTAGTCAATAAAACCTTAAAAATAAATAAAAAATTTATATTTTAAAGAGATAGCCCTGCTATTGAGTCGTTTTGTTTTAATAATAGTGCACTAAACTGATTTAAATTAATTTTAATGGCTACTGAGATTTCAAAAACGATGATTTTTAATAGGCAACTAGAGCAATTATCAATAATATTTAACGTTTTATTGTAAGGTTACAGTACTACATTATGCGAACAAGCAAAGTGTTAGAGTTTTAGGAACGTGTTAGAATAGCAAAAACCAACGGACGGCTCGTTTTTATAATTTTAAAAGGTTATTTTAGTAGTTAACATGATGAAATTTTCTATATTAGTGTGTGATGACTCCACTGTTGCACGCAAACAAGTTGTGCGTTGTTTAAATGAGTGCGTGAGTGCCGACATTCAACAAGCCGCAAACGGGGCCGATGCGCTGGCGCTTTTACGCTTGCAGCAATTTGATCTTTTGTGTTTAGACTTAACCATGCCAGAAGTTGACGGCGTACAAGTGCTGGAGCGCATTAAAGCAGAAAAAATAGAGTGTTTTGTACTGGTGATCTCCGCTGATATACAACAACAAATGAAGCAAAAAGTCGCGCAGCTTGGTGCTATCGACTTTATAAATAAACCTATTAATAAATCGGCTTTAAGTGAAGTTTTGCATAAATTTGGCATTCATTAGGTTTTTTCATGTTTAAAAAGGCTGTTTTATCTTTTAATTTGGGGTTGACAGCATAGCCTTTGTTAAGGCAGTCTTAGCTCTATGAAAACAATTAATCGCGCACTGACCATTATTATTACAACCACCATTCTTACTGGATAGTGGCATAGGTCGGTGCAACAAATTTAAAGGCCTGTGTTCACTAAGAACACAGGCCTTTTTTCGTTTTATGGGATGAGGAACATAAATAATGCGCGTTTTAAAATTTGGAGGCTCTTCGCTTGCCGACTTTGCCTGTTTGCAACAAGTAGCTTTGCTGGTAAAAGCACAGTTAAAAGATGAAATGTTACTGGTACTTTCTGCACCCGGTGGTATGACTGATTCATTAGTTGCGCTGGCAAGTGCCGCTGAGCAAGGTCAAGATTTTTCTCAGCAATGGCAAGCTTTACTAAGCCGATGCGAGACATTAAAAGCAGAAGTAGAAAAAAGCAGTGGCGAAGTAACAAACTGGCCAGATTTTAATGAGCTTAAAAATAAGCTAGATGGTGTGGCGCTTATTAAGTGCTGCCCAGATCAAATTCGTGCTTTTGTAATTAGTTTTGGTGAGCGTGTTAGCGTATCGCTAATGCAAAGTTTATTAAGCTCGCACAATGCACAATACCTTGAAGCAACGCGTTGTGTTGCCTCTACTGGTGGCTACATTGATGCTGAGGCCGACTTAGTAACGAGTAAAGCACGCTTTCAAGCAGTACTTAAAGAAAACCCAGCCACCATTTACATTATGCCAGGCTTTACAGCAAGCAACGAGCAAGGCGAACTTACTACACTTGGTCGTAATGGCTCTGATTACTCTGCAGCTATTGCAGCGGCATGTTTAGATGCTGAAATTTGCCAAATTTGGACTGACGTTGATGGTGTGTACAGTGCTGATCCGCGCTACATCAAAAAAGCGACTAAAGTTGATTTCTTATCTTATAAAGAAGCGATGGAGCTTTCTTACTTTGGCGCTAAAGTACTTCATCCTAAAACCATTTTACCGTGCGCGAAAGCGGGCGTACCGTGCGAAATTAAAAATACCCATAACCCAGATGCTCAAGGGTCATTAATTGGTAACGACTATTCATCGGATGAGCCAGTAAAAGCGCTTTCTAGCTTACAAGACTTAGCAATGCTTACCGTGTCAGGCCCAGGCATGAAAGGTAAAGTGGGCATGGCCTCTAAGGTATTTAATGCCCTTGCGCACGATAACGTATCGATAGTATTAATTACTCAATCATCGTGTGAATTTAGCATTAGCTTTTGTGTGCACGAAAGCGATTTAGCGCTCGCGCTAGAAGCCTTACAAAGTGCATTTGAACTTGAATTACAAGCAGGCTTAATTGAGCCGGTACAAGTACAACGTAATCTTGCCATTGTTACTTTAGTGGGCGATAACATGCGCGCACACAAAGGTTTAGCAGCACAGTTTTTTGCTTCTCTTGCACAGGCCCAAGTAAACATTGTAGCCATTGCGCAGGATTCTACAGAAAGTGCTATTTCGGCGGTTATTGATGGCGAGCTGTGTAACGATGCAGTGAAAATATGCCATGAAAACTTTTTTACCCACGTCCCTTCAATTGACGTATTTTTACTTGGCTGTGGCTTAGTAGGCCAAGAGCTTATTTCTCAGTTAGAGCGCCAGCAAGCGTGGCTTGAAAAACGTAATATTAAGTTAAACCTATATGGCGTTGCTAATTCTCGTCAATTGCATTTAGACAGCGAAGGTATTGCATTTGATGACTGGCAGCAAAAGCTTGCAGCATCAGAGCAAGCGTTTGATTTAAATTTAGTTGAGCAGTTTGTAAAACAAAATCACTTAGTAAACCCTGTGCTTGTAGATTGTACGTCTTCTGATGCGCTAGCTGCTCAGTATGTGGATTTTTTAAATGCGGGCTTCCATGTGGTTGCCGCTAATAAAAAAGCAACAACCAGCTCGTACGATTATTACCAAGACTTAATTGCAGCAACACAAAAAAATAACCGCAAGTTTTTATACGAAACAAACGTAGGTGCAGGCTTACCGGTAATCGATAACCTACAGTCGTTATTTGGTGCAGGTGATGAGTTACTTGAGTTTAGCGGTATTTTATCAGGCTCACTGTCGTACATGTTTGGTGCACTAGAAGATGGTTTATCACTTTCTGAGGCAACCATTAAAGCAAAAGAAAGCGGTTTTACAGAGCCAGACCCACGCGATGATTTATCGGGTACCGATGTAGCACGTAAATTACTTATTATTGCACGCGAAGCCGGCATGAAATTAGAGCTTAGCGATATAGAAGTAGAGTCGGTATTGCCACAAGGTTTTGCACAAGGCGACAGCGTAGATGAATTTATGGCTAAACTGCCAAGTTTAGACGTTGAGTTTAACGACCGTATTCAAAGTGCGGCAGCAGAGGGCAAGGTACTGCGTTATGTAGGTACAATTAAAGAAGGCCACTGTAAAGTAGGTATTGAAGCGGTCGATTCATCGCATGCATTAAATGTTATTCGTGATGGTGAAAACGCGTTAGCTATTTTAAGCCAATATTATCAACCACGCCCGTTTGTAATTCGTGGCTACGGTGCAGGCTCTGCGGTAACAGCTGCAGGCGTATTTGCCGACGTATTAAAAACGTTATCGCGCTAGGAGAGCATTATGATAGAAGTATATGCTCCGGCGTCTATAGGTAATTTTGCAGTGGGCTTTGATGCACTTGGCGCAGCGCTTGCGCCTATTGATGGCAGCTTATTAGGTGATGTAGCCGCAGTAAGCGCCGCAGCAAGTGATGAGTTTGTTTGCTCTGGCGAATATGCGCATAAGTTACCAAGCGATGCGAGCGAAAACCTAGCATATCAATGTTTAGTACATTTTAGAGCGCACGTTGCGCCAGATATGCCAAGTGTAAAATTAGAGCTTAAAAAGAATTTACCAATTGGCTCAGGGCTAGGTTCGAGTGCGTGCTCGGTGGTAGCAACCTTTGCTGCGCTTGATAAGTTTGCTCAAACCAATTTAAGCCAAGTTGAGCTGATTGAATTAATGGCTGATTTTGAAGCGATAGTCAGTGGCGGACGTCATTATGACAACATCACCCCGTGTTATTTAGGGGGCTTACAGCTTACAGGCGATTTAATTCCTGATAAGTCAATTGCTCTACCAGTTGATGAAAACTGGTACTACGTAGCGGCGTTTCCTGGGTTTTCGCTTAATACCGCAAAGGCGCGCTCGGTATTACCTAAAGAGCTAAGCATGCATGCAGGGGTTGAGTTTGCACAGCGTTTATCGGCATTTAGCAGTTTGTTATTAACGCAGCGTTTTGATGATGCATTGAGCATTATGCAAGATGATATAGCAGAGCCTTACCGAGCACCGTTAATAACAGGGTTTAGCGAAGCGAAAGCAAATTTGCCAGCGCTTGGTGCAGAAATTGTCAGTATTTCAGGTGCAGGCCCTACGTTATTTACAGTGTGTAAAACATTAGAAGCTGCTGAAAAATGTGCGCAGTGGTTAGCGCAAAACTATATAAATGAGCAGGGCTTTTGCCACATTTGTAAATTAGATAACGACGGCACGCGTCAATTAACAGTTTTATAGGATAGGCATTTATGCAATTACATAATTTAAAAGAAAATTCTCAAAAAGTGTCGTTTGTTGAAGCGGTAAAAACAGGGCTTGGGCGTAATCAGGGGGTATTTTTCCCTGAAAGCTTAGCGCCACTCGCCGATGTAAATGCGTTATTAGATATGGATTTTGTTACCCGCAGTAGCAAAATTTTATCGCACCTTATTGGTGATGAATTACCCGCTGATACCGTTGCTCAAATGGTTAAAAATGCATTTAACTTCCCCGTAAAATTGGTAGAGGTTGAAGACAATAACTATTGTTTAGAGCTTTTTCATGGCCCTACGCTTGCGTTTAAAGACTTTGGCGGGCGCTTTATGGCTGAGTGTTTAGCACAGTTTAATCAAGGCGAAAAAGTCACGATTTTAACGGCAACCTCTGGCGATACTGGCGCTGCTGTAGCGCATGCGTTTTACAACAAGCCAAACATAGATGTGGTTATTCTATACCCTAAAGGCAAAATTTCGCTTGCTCAGCAAAAGCTATTTACTACGCTTGGTAACAACATTTATTGTTACGCGGTTGATGGCAGTTTTGATGATTGCCAAGAGCTGGTTAAAAAGTCGTTTTTAGATGACGAAGTTAAATCTACACTTGGCCTTAATTCAGCTAACTCAATCAACATTAGCCGCTTAGTGGCACAAGTATGTTATTACTTTGAAGCCATTGCTCAGCTACCAAAAGAAAAGCGTGCTACAGTGCATATTTCGGTCCCTAGTGGTAACTTTGGTAATGTATGTGCCGCCATGATTGGTGCTGTAATCGGTTTGCCGGTGGGTAAACTAAGCGCGACTACAAATCAAAACGACACCGTGCCACGTTACATGCTTGATAAAAATTGGGCGCCAAATGCCACACTTGAGTCGCTTTCAAATGCGATGGATGTGAGCAAGCCAAATAACTGGCCACGTGTGCAAACAATGTTAGATAATAACTGGTTTAGCTACGATAATTTTTACTCAACCAGCGTGAGCGAAGAAAATACGCAAGCAGTGATGAAAAATATTCAACAAACTGGTTATGTTGCAGAGCCGCATACCGCCATTGCATACCAAGGTCTTGTAGAGAATAAAGCACCCGGCGCAGCAGGTATCTTTTTAGCAACTGCTCACCCTGCTAAGTTTAAAGAAAGCGTAGAAGAGATCCTAAATATTGAACTTGATATGCCAAAACCACTTAGCGACGCACTTGCTAAACCTTGTTTAGCAAGCGACATTAACCCTGATTATGAAGCGTTACGCACTGAAATACTCGCTAAGTTAGGCTAACTAACTTAGCGTTAAAAAAGCGGCTTTGGCCGCTTTTTTTGTATTTTTAACGCGCTAAATAAAGTATTTATCATTAACTAATTAAATGTAAAAAATAAAAGCCATTTAAATTATTAATGCATTTATAAAAAAATATCATCTTAAAAACGCTGTGAAATAGATTCAATCCCTGTTTAAATATCCTCAACTTAAGAGCGTAGGCAAAGAGTCGTTTAAAGCGTACAATAAAGCCTCTAAAAAACACCATACACGTTGCCCTAGGAGACCCCAATGTTAGAACGTAGCATGAATATTTCGGATTTTGATCCAGAGTTATTTGACGCGATAAACAAAGAAACTGCTCGCCAAGAAGAGCACATTGAATTAATCGCATCAGAAAACTACTGTAGCCCACGCGTACTAGAAGCACAGGGTTCACAGCTTACAAACAAATACGCAGAAGGTTACCCGGGCAAACGTTACTATGGCGGTTGTGAGCACGTAGACGTTGTTGAACAACTTGCAATTGATCGTGCTAACGAGCTATTTGGTTCTGACTATGCAAACGTTCAGCCACATGCGGGTTCTCAAGCAAATGCAGCTGTTTTCTTAGCATTATTAGAAGCGGGCGACACTGTACTTGGTATGAGCTTAGCTCATGGTGGTCACTTAACGCACGGTTCACACGTAAGCTTCTCAGGTAAGCTATACAATGCAATCCAGTACGGGCTAGACGAAGCAACTGGCGAAATTGACTACGCACAGGTAGAAGCGCTAGCACTTGAGCACAAACCAAAAATGATTATTGGTGGTTTTTCTGCGTACTCAGGTATTGTTGATTGGGCTAAATTCCGTGAGATTGCTGATAAAGTAGGTGCTTACTTATTTGTTGATATGGCTCACGTTGCTGGTTTAATTGCGGCGGGTGTTTACCCAAGCCCAGTACCTCACGCGCATGTTGTAACAACAACAACACACAAAACATTAGCAGGCCCTCGTGGTGGTTTAATTATTTCTGCTTGTGGCGACGAAGCAATTTACAAAAAGCTTAACAGCGCTGTGTTCCCAGGTGGCCAGGGTGGTCCTTTATGTCACATTATTGCTGCAAAAGCAGTGGCATTTAAAGAAGCTCTACAACCAGAATTTAAAACATACCAAGCACAAGTAGTTAAAAATGCTCAAGCTATGGTTGCTGTTATGCAAGAGCGCGGTTACAAAATCGTATCTGATAAAACAGAAAACCACTTATTCTTACTTGATTTAATCGATAAAGATATCACAGGTAAAGATGCAGACGCAGCGCTTGGTAATGCAAATATTACTGTGAACAAAAACTCTGTACCAAACGATCCTCGCTCACCGTTTGTTACTTCTGGTTTACGTATTGGTTCACCTGCAATTACGCGTCGTGGCTTTAAAGAAGCTGAATCGAAAGAACTTGCTGGCTGGATTTGTGACGTATTAGACAACATCAACGATGAGTCAGTACAAGCGCAAGTTAAAGAAAAAGTTAAAGCAATTTGTGCAAAACTACCTGTATACGCTTAATTGCATAAGCAGCAGTAATTTAGATCACAACAAGGGGCCTGTTTACCTTTCGAGGTTTAATTTGCAGTAGTATGTTTGGTTTTTAGGCAAGGCAGAGTCTATGTAGTGTGGTTACTCCACACAAATAGGCGATAACGCAGCATAAATGCCAAACATGCACTGCCCTCGGGTTCGTCCTAGGGGCGATTTACTCTTTGTTGCTCGGTTTTTACTTAGCCCACTAGGTTACAAACCTCGCGCCGCGATCAAATCACCCCTAGATAGAACAAATTTAATCCTGAAAGGCCAACAGGCCCTATTTTTTTGCTAAGATAAAAGGCCGCTAAATAGCGGCCTTTTTTGTTTTAAAACGGAAGTACCGAGTTATGCATTGCCCATTTTGTACCGCAAAAGATACTAAAGTTATTGATTCTCGCCTAGTCGGCGGAGGCCACCAAGTTCGCCGTCGTCGTGAATGTAACGAGTGTCACGAGCGATTTACTACCTTTGAAGGCGCCGAGTTAGTCATGCCACGTGTAATTAAACAAGATGGCAGTCGAGAGCCCTTTAATGAAGATAAACTACTCAATGGCCTTAATCGTGCCCTAGAAAAACGCCCTGTTAGTACAGAGCAAGTGGATGAAGTGGTTAATATTATTAAATCGCAGTTGCGTGCTACCGGCGAGCGAGAAATATCAAGTCACCTAGTGGGTGAGTGCATAATGGAGGCGCTTAAAAAACTGGATAAAGTAGCCTATGTGCGGTTTGCCTCTGTGTATCGCTCGTTTGAAGATATACGCGAATTTGGTGAAGAAATTGCCCGTTTAGGGGAGTAATAATGCAAAACCAAACAACCTTTACTGCGCAAGATGAAATGTACATGGCACGTGCCATCGAGCTTGCAAAAAAAGGGCGATTTACAACCACCCCCAATCCTAATGTCGGGTGTGTTTTAGTTAAAGATAACCACATAATTGGTGAAGGGTTTCATCAATTAGCTGGGCAGGGGCATGCTGAGGTTAATGCTCTTGCTGTAGCAGGTGAAAACGCAAAAGGCGCGACTGCGTATGTTACGCTTGAACCGTGTAGCCATTACGGACGCACTCCGCCGTGTGCAGAGGGTTTAAAAGCCGCAGGTGTAGTAAAAGTTATTGCGGCTATGGTCGACACCAACCCACAAGTCGCAGGTAAAGGGCTTAAAATACTCAGCGATGCAGGTATAGAGGTTGCATTTGGGCTTCTAGAGCAGCAAGCGCGCGCACTTAATTTAGGTTTTTTTAAGCGTATGGAGCAGGGACTTCCGTATGTTACGTGTAAAATGGCGGCCAGCATTGATGGTAAAACCGCGCTTAAAAATGGCCAAAGTAAGTGGATCACCGGCAGCGCTGCGCGACAAGATGTACAATTACACCGAGCACAAAGCTGCGCTATTTTAACGGGCGCCGATACGGTTATTACCGATGATGCTAAGCTCAATGTGAGGTTAAGCGAGTTGCCACAGGCTTTGCCTACCGATTTACCCCTACGCCAACCGGTGCGTGTTATAATTGACTCACAAAATAGGCTTACACCAGAGCTGGCAGTATTTAATATTGAAAGTGAAATAATAATTTTTACTACCAAGGTTGATAAATCAACGCAGTGGCCGCATTTTGTAAGGCATATAGAAGTGCCACAGCAAAATAACAAAGTTAATTTAACGTCTGTTTTAGCGCACCTTGCTAAGCTGCAATTTAATCATGTTTATTTAGAAGCGGGTGCTACACTTGCCGGTAAAATGACAGAGCTTAATTTAATAGACGAATATATATTTTATTTAGCACCTAAACTAATGGGGGGCGATGCAAAAAGCTTAGTTAATTTTGCACCGCTGACAGATATGCAAAACACCGTTAATTTGACGTTTAAAGAGTGTGTGAAAATAGGCGATGATTTACGTATAACCGCTACAAAACACATTCCAATCACTTAATTAAAAGAGTAGGGCTATGTTTACTGGAATAATTGAAGCCACAGGCAAAATTGCACTATTACAAAAAAAACAAGGCGATTTAGCCATTCGCATTCAAAGCGCTAATCTTGATATGAGCGATGTAAAGCTTGGCGATAGCATTGCCACTAATGGCGTATGTTTAACGGTAGTTGATAAGCACATTGATGGCTTTAGTGCCGACTTATCAAACGAAACTATCAGCTTAACTGGGTTTGCAAATTATAATATTGGCCAAACAGTTAACCTTGAAAAAGCCATGCAGCCGGTTTCACGTTTAGGCGGGCATTTAGTGTCAGGTCATGTTGATGGCATTGCAACCATTACAGCTATTACTAGTAATGCGCGCGCCACAGAATATTGGCTAAGCACCGATGAAAATTTAATGAAGTACATTCCTTACAAAGGGTCTGTATGTATAGATGGTATAAGCCTGACAGTAAACGCTGTACAAGGTAATAAATTTAAATTAACCATAGTGCCGCACACAAGCGAGCAAACCACCATTGCTGATTTTAAAGTGGGCACACGCGTTAATTTAGAAGTCGACCAAATTGCACGTTATTTAGAGCGCCTTATTAAAGGGGCTGAGCAGCCGACAGGCTCAGATATTTCAATGAGCTTACTAGCTAAAGCTGGTTTTGTTAAATAACGACACTGATAACTTACACGAGCAAATTTATGAATTTACACAGCGCACAAGAAATCATCGACGACATTAAAGCCGGTAAAATGGTTATTTTAATGGATGACGAAGACAGAGAAAACGAAGGTGATTTAATCATTGCAGCAGAGCACATTAGCGCCGAAGCAATTAACTTTATGGCCACTCATGGCCGTGGCTTAATTTGTTTAACTATGACGCAAGAGCGTTGTGAGCAGCTTGATTTACCGTTAATGGTTAAAAACAATGGCGCAGCGTTTTCTACTAACTTTACTATGTCGATTGAAGCATCTAAAGGTGTAACAACGGGTATATCAGCAGCCGATAGAGCGCGTACAGTTCAAGCGGCAATTGCAAAGGGTGCTGTACCAAGTGATATTGTACAACCTGGACATATTTTTCCTATTATGGCACAACCAGGTGGCGTGTTAACGCGCGCAGGCCACACCGAAGCTGGCTGTGATTTGGCACGTTTAGCCGGCCTTGAAGCCTCATCAGTTATTGTAGAAATTCTCAATGCCGATGGCACTATGGCGCGCCGCCCAGATTTAGAAATATTTGCTAAAGAGCACGGTATTAAAATTGGCACAATTGCAGATTTAATTGAGTACCGAAACCTTAACGAAACCACCATAGAGCAAGTGGCTAAGTGTAAATTACCCACTGAGCACGGTGAGTTTGATTTAGTAACCTACAAAGATACGATTGACGGCCAACTGCACTACGTATTGCTAAAAGGTGAAATTAAAGAGCAAGAGCCAACGCTTGTGCGCGTGCACTTACAAAGTACCTTTAACGATATTTTGCTTTCAGACAGAAGTGCGGACCGTAGTTGGGGGCTTTCTGATGCAATGGCTTACATTGCAAAAAATAACGGTGCACTGGTTATTTTAGGCAAACAAGAAAGCACCGAAGAGCTAGAGGCCACAGTAAAAACATTTGCTGCTGCCGATGCTGGCGAAAATGTTACGCCGCGTAAATTTAAAGGCACATCACGCACTGTTGGTGTGGGCTCGCAAATACTGGCTGATTTAGGTATTAAGCAAATGCGCTTAATGAGTCGCCCTAAAAAGTATCATGCACTTTCGGGCTTTCATTTAGAAGTGGTTGATTACGTTGAGCCACAATAAGGGCTCAGCTTTTAACTAGTCTATTTTTTTATTTTTATGGTATGATGCGCAGCAATTTTTGCGCAATCGCAACCGCTTGAACATATTTTTAGGGTTATCAAATGAAAATTATTGAAGGTAATAAGTACGCTCCAGGCAAAAAATTCGCTATTGTTATTTCTCGTTTTAACGATTTTATTGGTAGCAGCCTACTAGAAGGTGCTGTTGATGAGCTAAAGCGTACTGGTGACGTAGCCGATGATGACATTACCGTTGTGTATGTACCCGGTGCAGTAGAGTTACCTTTAGCGGCAAAACGCATTGCGGCAAAAAAAGAGTATGATGCAATCATCGCATTAGGCGTAGTGATCAGAGGTGGTACACCACACTTTGACCTCGTTGCTGGCGAATCTAACAAAGGCCTTGCAAATGTATCGCTTGAGTATGATATCCCGGTTGCATTTGGCGTATTAACCACAGAAAGCATTGAACAAGCAATTGAACGCGCTGGTACCAAAATGGGTAACAAAGGCGGCGAAGCGGCATTAGGCGCGCTTGAAATGGTTAATGTGTTAGATAAAATTTAAGTTTAAGGAATTTTTGTGAAACCAGCAGCAAGACGTAAAGCACGTATCTTAGCACTTCAAGCCGTTTATTCTTGGCAATTAAGTGGCAATTTAATTGCCGATATCGAACAACAAATGTTGATCGAAAACGACGTGACTAAAATTGATGTTGAATACTTTAAAGATTTAGCGCGTGGCGTTGCCGTTAATTATAAGCAACTAGATGAAGCTGTATCTCCGCATTTAACACGTCCATTTGATGATTTAGATATGGTAGAGCGTGCAATTTTACGTTTAAGCGCGTATGAGCTTAAATTCCGTGAAGATGTGCCATATAAAGTAGCAATCAATGAAGGCATTGAGCTTGCTAAAATATTTGGCGCTGAAGACAGCCATAAATTTGTAAACGGTGTACTTGATAAAGCTGTTAAGCATTTACGCAAGTAATACTAGCCTTGCTAAAGCGCTCTGCTAAAGAGCTTAGCTTTAACAGTTAGTACACGTTAAAAAGGAGAGCCGGCATAGGTCGGCTTTTTTGTGTATGAAGGAATTTGAATTAATAAACCGCTACTTTAAAGGTCGTGGTATAACTCGTCGTGATGTAAGCCTAGGAATAGGGGACGACTGTGCATTAGTTACCGTTCCGCAAAACTGCCAACTTGCAGTAACAACTGATACGCTTGTATCGGGTGTTCATTTTTTTGATGACATTTCTCCCCGAGCATTAGGACACCGAGCACTGGCCGTAAATCTAAGTGATTTAGCAGCCATGGGGGCTGAGCCTACTTGGGTGTCGGTGGCATTAACCTTACCAAATATTAACCAGCAGTGGATTGAAGAATTTACTGAGGGAATGCACGAAATTGCTGAGTACTTTAATGTACAAATAATTGGTGGCGACACTACGCAGGGCCCTTTAACAGTTACTATATGCGCTAAAGGCACTGTGCCAGAGGGCAAAGCTTTACGCCGTGCAGGTGCTAAAGTGGGCGACTGGGTATGTGTAACCGGCACGCTAGGTGATGCCGGCTTGGCTATTGAATCTCGCAAGCGTGGCCTAAGTATTGAGCCTGAGCACTTAAAGTACATAAATAGCCGCTTTGATTACCCCACTCCACGGGTGGCTGCAGGGCAAGTATTACGTGGCCTTGCTTCATCAGCTATTGATGTGTCTGATGGCCTTATGGCGGATTTAACCCACATACTTGATATGTCACAAGTCAGCGCCAGTATAAATATTGAAAACATCCCAACCTCTGACGCTATGCGTTCAAGCCTGAACTTTGAGGCGCAATTGCCGTATATTTTAGGCTATGGCGATGACTACGAATTACTTTTTACTGTCTCTGAAGATAATAAAAGCATGTTGGAGCTTAAATTACGTCAATACGGCGTAGAAGCAACGTGCATAGGGCAAATAAAAAGTGGCGAAGGGCACATTGAGCTTTTACACCACGGTGAAAAATTTAATTTTGAGCAACAGGGCTTTGAGCACTTTGCCAAGGAGCAGGTTTGACTAGCAAAAAACAGTTTAATTTAAAGCGCCCGCACCAGTTATTTGGCCTAGGGTTTGGCACTGGCCTTGCGCCTGTTGCGCCAGGCACCTTTGGTACATTTGCTGCTTTACCATTTATTTTTATGACCATGTATTTTCCGCTTTGGCTACAAATCGTGTTTGCCGTGGTTATTAGTATTTTTGGTATTTGGGCGTGTGGCAAAACCGCCGATGATTTAGGTGTGCACGACCACCCAGCCATAGTGTGGGATGAAGTTGCGGGTTATTACATTACGATGATTGGTGCAGCGCTTAGTTGGCAAACCTTACTTGTAGGCTTTTTATTATTTAGATTTTTTGATATTGCCAAACCTGGCCCGATCAAAACGCTCGATAAGCGAATGGACGGCGGCGTGGGTATAATGGCTGATGATGTACTTGCCGGTATTTTTTCGCTTATTTGTTTGCAAGCGTTAATAAAAGCAGGTTTACTACCCTTTTAATTTTTGTGTTTTATTTGTTTAACTAGGTGGCAGCGAAATGATGCGATTTTTACTGGTATGTGTACTTATGTTGTGTGCCATGCCAAGTTGGGCTTCTATTACTGATTACGTTGTTAAGCAATGGAATATCAAAGATGGCTTGCCCTCGCAATCGCTAAAAAGTGTTGTGCAAGATCAGCAAGGCTATATGTGGGTCGGAACGCAATTTGGTCTTAGTCGTTTTGACGGCACAACTTTTACTAATTACAACACACAAAATAGTCCTTTTTTGCCAAGCAATGGTATTAATAAACTGCTCATAGATAGTAATGGCTATCTGTGGGTGGGCACTAAAAGTGGCTTGGTGGTCATAAACCCGCAAACGCTTGCCGCACAAGAATTTAATATTAAAGGCCCAGTTAGAGACATATTAGAAGATGCCAAGGGCAGCATTTGGATTGCAGCTAATGGACTTTATTATGTAGACCGCAACCAAGTTGATTTACGTGATAAAGCGAACGAACTCGTTCCTATTGTAAATGCCACTGTGATCACCCAAATAGTGGGGTCGGTTAGTCAAATGGCGCTTTCTCCAGAGGGGATTTGGCTTGTCAACGACCGTCATTTACTACGCTTAACTAAAAGCGCCTCGGATTTTTCAAAACTCAGGTTGGAGTTAACAGCTAAGGTGTCATTGCCTGAGCGGTTAGCACAAACCATTGTTCATGATCTGTCTTTTTTAAATGGTAATTTATATTTAGCCTCTGAACTGGGTGCTTACTTTTTAGATTTAGACGATGAACTAAGACCTTTCCCGCTTCCGAATGCGAATAACTCAGCTGTGTATAAATTTATGAGCGACACCAATGGTGGCTTATGGGTTTCTACTTATGGACGACTGCTTTTTAGAGCTAAGTCGGGTGAATGGCAATGGGTTGAGCCAAGTCAGCTAGATCAAAGTATTTGGTTTGCCGATATTTACCGCGATAGCCAAAATAATATTTGGCTTGCAAGTTTTAGCGAAGGCTTATGGCTTGCACACGAAGGGCGTATTGAGCGCCACTCTGCTTTATCGCAAATGACAGAGGCCGTTATGGCAATTAGCCAAGCGCCCGATGGTAATTTATGGGTGGCAAATAAAAGTGGTATTGGTTATTTCGATTTAAATAAAAACTTTGTCAATAAAATACCCAGTGCGCAATTTGGCCGCGCAACAGTACACGACTTACAGTTTGATGGCTCGCGTTTATATATAGCGACCGGACGAGGGCTGTTTTTTTACGAGCAAGATAAACTATACAGTTTTCCTGGCAGAGCGCTGCGCGACAATCCGGTATTTGCTATTAGCCCATCAAGCAAAGGCGGTTTTTGGATAGGTACAGGGCGTGGCTTGTATAGGCTGAGTTATGGCGGGTTAACACCCTTTGCATACAATGCCTTTTTAGGCAGTAAATTTATAACGTATGTGCTCGATAAAGCAAACTTTGGTGTAATAGGGACCAGTAAAGGGGCATATTACTTTACTGACCGTGGCATTGAAAAAATAGGTGACCAAACTTCGCTCGAAAGTGCATACATCACCAGCGTATTACATATAGATGGTGTAGGTATTTTAATTGGCTCGCTTAATGACGGCTTATTTTACAGAAGTTTACAAGGGCATTGGCGACAGTTAGATGCAGCCAACGGCTTACCCTATGGCTCTATTTTTAGCCTAGAGTATGACGAAACTTATAAGCGTGTATGGGTAAGTACCATGAAAGGTGTTTACCGTATGCCAGTAGCGCAATTTAAATCAGAGGTGTCGAGCTTAAAAGTGGAAGAGGTTATTTCTTCTTTTGATAGGCAGCTCGATGGTAAAGCAAGCCAGTGTTGTAACGGTTTAGGACACGATGCCGTTGCCATGACCGATTATTCAATTTGGTACCCAAGCTTACAAGGCATTGTAGAAATACCTAAAAATACCGAGCTATTTGGCCTAAATGTATTAAAGCCTAAAGTAGAAACACTAACCACACCACTGCGCGCGTTAACTACCGCAGCATTGGGCGAAAAGCCTTTACTAGATACTGATGAGCGCGACATAACGTTAAAGTACACCGCCATCGATTATTATGCGCCAAATAGTATTGAGTTTAGATATAAGTTAAGTGGGTTAGATAGCGATTGGCGCTATGCTAATGCACGCCGAGAAGCCATTTATACAAATTTACCGGCGGGGTCATTTTTATTTGAGCTTGAGGCAAAACGCCAAGGCGAAGATTGGGACAGAGCGCAAACTGTCGAGTATGCATTTGTAGTACCGCAGCGCTTTGACGAAACTATTTACTTTAGATTGCTAATTGTTAGTGGGTTTATTTTACTGTTTTACTTTATTTTTTGGGTATTTAGAGCGCAAGAGCGCCGTAAGCAAGAAGTACTCGAAGCGCTGGTTACAGAGCGTACATTAGAGCTGCGCCAAGCTAACGATAAATTAGGCCAAGTAAACTCACAGCTTAAACTAGTTAGTCACTCAGATGAGCTTACAGGGCTACGTAGCCGCCGCTTTTTGTTTGATCAGCTCCCTAAAGATATTGAGCACTTCCAACGTAATGCACAGTCTTTACAAGCGCAAGGTAAGTCACTTGTACTGCTTATTATCAACTTTGATAACTTTAGCCGTATAAACGATGCGTATGGCCCAATAGCAGGAGATAGCTGCTTACAACAAATGGCAGCGTTACTTAATTCGCGTACCCAAGGCTCTGACTATGTAGCACGCTGGAGTGGGGATGAGTTTTTATTATTGCTGCGCGATTTTAAGTGCAACATGATTGACAGCTATGCCTCTGATTTATGCCAAGCAATCGCATTAAATTCGTTTCAATTACCAAATGGTAAAACAACCAATATTACGGCTTCATTGGGGTGGTCTTTTTACCCACTGCCGCTTTTAGGTGGGCAAGTAATAAGCTGGGAAACGTCGATAAACTTAGCCGATATAGCGCTTCATCAGGTTAAAAAACGCGGTGGTGACGGTGTGGCAAATATTACGTTTGATAAACAGTTGGATGCGTTTGAGTTTGAGCAAAATTCGAATGTAGATCAGCAGCTGGGTATTTTACAAAGTAATGGCTTAGCAGATATTAAAGTGTGGATGCGATAATGCCCAACCTACAAAAGTAGGTTAGGCATGGTGAGGGTAACGCTATTTAATTACTGGTTTAGCCACGCTGGTAAAATAGCCACTGACTCAGGTGCACTAAATGCCATACTTGCATCGGCACTTATATCTCCCCCTGCGGTACTTAAAATATTATTAAAGCGCATAACTACGTTGTTAGACTTTTCGGCAACGTATAAATCGGTTCCGCTATACATAATATCAACAGGGTTTCCTAATAATGTATTGGGCCCGCTAATCGTCGCGCTTATATTAACTAGTCCCGAGGCATTTGCGGTATTATTTAATACATAAATTTTGCCATCGTCAGCAACGGCTGCGCTGCCTACATCAGAAAGTATTAACGCACCACTTAATGAGTCGTAATCTATTCCATGAATATTGGTAGGCGCTGCCAGTGCTTGTGAATTATTGGCAGGTGTAATTAATCTATCTTCTGTACTTATTGTGGTCTCGCCACTTAGTAGCTTATTTTTAACTTGATCAAATACCGCTACAGTGCCATTAGTTAGCGCAACAAAAGCGCGGTCAGTGTTACTGTCGTAATCAACATCCCACGGGCGTGCATTATTGGCAAAAGTTAAGGTCATAAGAGGTGATACATCGCCGGTGGCACAGCTTGAAAATATAGCAATGCTCGGCGTGGTTTCATTATTTTCAGCCACAAAAATCATTCCACTATCGGAGGCAATATCTAATCCTTTAGGTGAAATAAGGCCTGTATTGCTTCCTGAAATCAGTCTATCTTGGCTGGCGTTAAATGTTTCGCCATCACGGTTATAAGCCACTTTAGTAGAGATGACGATTCCGCCCATTCCTGTACTGGCATTATCGAATGTTGCGTAGCTATTACCTGCTTTATCAAAGCTAACGCTTTCTATCGTTTGGCTTGCATTATAGCTTGCAAGTTCGCTACTTAATGCTGTATTTAAACGGCTAATTTGGCCTGTTGTATCACCCGCAGTGCTTGGATTACTGGATACGGCTACGCCTAATAGCGCCATATTAGGCTCAGTACTATCTGATATATCAGCCATTGAGCTTTGAGTTAGCGTGTTAGTAATTGACTCTGGCTTAGTAGACGCAGTATTTAAATCGGGCGCTATATCGCCACTTTCACCGGCAAATATATTACTAAACACTAAAATTGCATCGTTTGATTTTTCGGCCACACGTAAATCGCTACCCTCAAGGGTAATATCTACAGGGTTGCCTAGCATAGTCGCAGGGCCTGAAATACTGCGTGCAACAGATGTATTACCTTGCGCAGTTGAGGCATTATTAATAACAAAAAGCGCGCCATCGGTAGCATCTGATGCGCTACCAACATCCGATAAAATAAGTTTATTGGTGGTTTCATCATAAACAATGCCGTGAATATTTACCGATATTTGCACACCATCGGCATCGCTTGGTGTAATAGTACGACTTGGCATAGCGGTAAATTCACCGCTTACAAAATTATCGTAAACCGCGACATCACCGTTGGTAAGTGCTACATAAAGTCGGTCGTTTACGTGGTCATAATCAACATCCCACGGGGCGGCTTCGGTAACAGTAGTAGCAAGCGGCGCGGCATCTCCCGCTGCAGCACTGCCAAATGTGGTAATTTGCATGGCACCAAAATCAGCTATAAATATCAGCCCGCTATTTTTTGCAATCGCTATGCCCTTAGGGTTAACCAATGTAGTGGCAGGGCCTGTAATTTCACGGTCTTGATTAGTACTAAAGCTTGCACCATCATCGCGATTGGCAAGTTGGCATATAGTTTTAATGCTACCATTTTCGCTGTCGCTTGCTTGTATTAAATTACCGAGGCTATCAAAGGCTACGCCTTCATTTGCAGTGGTATTAAAGGTTTTTAATTTGGCAGCGTTCTGGTTTATTAAATCAACAGTGCCTGCGTTTTGCTCACCGTTATTAGCTAAAATAAACGTGGCAGCACTAAAGCCGGGGTTACCGTTTGTGCCATCGCTTCCATCTTGACCATCTGCTCCCGGCGTACCGGCTAAACCGTTTTCTCCATCATCACCGCTACACCCTGAAATACCAAGTACTATCCCAAGCGCTAATGCTGAAAAACAAAGGGGGCGTTTAAGTGAAATGTTTTGTGTATGAAGGTGAGTTAAATTAGCTTTTTTCATCATTTTTACCTTTTAATATTCCATCAAATGAAAGTAAATAACGTGCCTGTTTATACTCCTCAGTACGTACTATTTACTGTGTTAACCTCATAGAGATAACGCGTAGAAATACACATTGGATGCAAATATTTAAAAATAAAAAACAAAAAAGGAGCCATCAGGCTCCCTTTAAAAACTAGCTAGCAAAAATAATTAAGCGATAAACGATTTTATTGAATTTAAAATGCCTTGTTCACCTAAGCCCATTTCATCATGCATTTGCGCTTGTGTGCCGTGCTTAATAAATTCATCAGGAATACCTAAGTTAAGCACTTTTAGGTTGGCTTTTTGCGCTGCTAAATATTCATTAACCGCTGAGCCTGCGCCACCACAAATAGCGTTGTCTTCAAGCGTTACTATTACATCATGAGTTTGGCTAAGCTCATCTAATAAACTTGTATCAAGTGGCTTAATAAAGCGCATATTAACTAGCGTTGCCCCTAGCTCATTTGCAGCAAGTTGCGCGTTTTCAAGCAAAGTACCAAAGGATAAAATAGCAATTTTAGCACCTTGCTTAATGGTATTGGCTTTGCCTATTTCTAGTAGCGTCATTTCGCTTTGAATATCGGCAGTACCGGCACTACCACGAGGGTAGCGAACTGCTACAGGGCAATTAGCTTTATAACCGGTATAAAGCATATGGCGGCACTCGTTAGTATCACTTGGGGCCATAATAACCATGTTGGGAATACAGCGCATAAAGCTTAAGTCGTACGCACCTTGGTGTGTTTCGCCGTCGGCGCCTACAATACCAGCGCGGTCTATAGCAAAAAGCACAGGTAAGTTTTGCAGTGCAACATCATGGATAAGTTGATCATACGCACGTTGTAAAAAGCTCGAGTAAATAGCTACAACGGGTTTTAACCCTTCACAGGCAAAACCGGCGGCCAATGTGACAGCGTGCTGCTCTGCTATGGCTACATCGAAATACTGCTCTGGGTGTTCTTTTGAAAAACGCACCATACCTGAGCCTTCACGCATTGCTGGGGTAATAGCCATTAATTTTTTATCTTGCTCGGCCATATCACACAACCAATCACCAAACACCTTAGAGAAAGTGGCGGCGCCAGGTTTAGATTTAGGTAAGCTTGATGTATTAGGGTCAAACTTTGGCACACCGTGATAGCCAATAGGATCAGCTTCTGCGGGTTTATAGCCTTTTCCTTTTTGGGTTTTTATATGTAAAAGCTGAGGCCCTTTTAAATTACGCATATTACGCAGTGTATCTACGAGCATATTTACATCGTGGCCATCAATTGGGCCAATGTAATTAAGACCTAGTTCTTCAAAAAAGGTACCTGGAATAACCATTCCTTTTAGGTGCTCTTCTACTTTACTGGCAAGCTCTTTAACAGGAGGCACGCCAGAGAGTAACTTTTTACTGCCTTCGCGAATATTTGTGTAAAAGCTGCCAGATAAAATACGCGCAAAGTGATTAGTTAACGCACCGACGTTTTCAGAAATCGACATTTCGTTATCATTTAAAATGATTAACATGTCAGATTTTACATCGCCTAAGTGGTTCATTGCTTCAAATGCCATACCTGCTGTAATGGCGCCATCGCCTATAACAGCAACAGTTTTGCGGCCTTTACCTTCTTTTTGAGCCGCAATAGACATACCAAGCGCTGCCGAAATAGAGGTACTTGAATGGCCTACGCTAAAGGTATCGTATTGGCTTTCTTCACGAAAAGGGAATGGATGTAATCCGTCTTTTTGGCGAATTGTATGCATTAAATCGCGTCGTCCCGTTAAAATTTTATGCGGGTACGCTTGGTGGCCTACATCCCATACAAGGCGATCTTCTGGTGTGTTATACACATAATGTAGAGCAACGGTAAGCTCAACAGTTCCTAAACCAGACGCTAAATGGCCGCTACTTTGCGAAACAGAGTTGAGTAAATAGTCTCGTAACTCGTTGCTAAACGCAGGGAGTTTATCTTGCGCTATATCGCGTAAGTGGGCTGGTTCGTCAACCAAGTTAAGTAATGGATACTTGCTACTATCAAGTGTCATGGTATTTATTTTATCCTTCGCTAACACCGGTGCTAACTTATTAGTTGTTACCGCTGTTGAGTAATAATGTCAGTGCTAAATGGCAATACGTATATGTAACACTCAATGGTCACGTTTAATCAGGTAGTTTGCCAGCGCCGCTAGAGTAGAGGTATCAGCATCTATTTTGTTTAATGCTTGATGCGCTTGCTCTATTAAATTTTGCGCCATTTGCTTGGCACCTTGCATACCTAATAGGGCCGGATAAGTTGCTTTATTAGCAGCTAAATCAGAGCCTTGTGGCTTACCTAAAGTAAATGTGTCACCTTCAACATCTAAAATGTCGTCGTGCACTTGAAATGCCAGCCCTATAGCATACCCAAAAACACGTAAGTTTTCTAAGGTTTGTTTGTCTGCTTTTTCGCTACATAATGCACCCAATGTAATGGCACAGTTGATTAAGGCACCCGTTTTTAATTTATGAATTCGTTCAAGCTGTTGTACTGTAATCACTTTATCTGTGGCTGCAATATCTAGCCCTTGCCCGCCGACCATGCCTTCAAGCCCCGATGCTTTAGCCAGTGCGCTGATCATTTTTACTTGTGTTGATGCGCTGCAGGTGAAATTGTGAGTCGAGATAAGCTCAAAGGCTAATGTTTGTAGTGCATCGCCTGCTAAAATTGCATGCGCATCGTCAAACTCTATATGGCAAGTTGGGCGTCCACGGCGAAGGTCGTCATCATCCATGGCTGGTAAATCATCGTGCACCAACGAGTAGCTATGAATACACTCAATAGCAGCAGCAAGAATATCTAAATCTTGCTTATTAGCTCCGAGCATTTCGCCACTTGCGTAGACTAAAAAGGGGCGTAAACGCTTGCCACCGTTAAATAAGCCGTACTGCGTAGCTTCTTTTACTGTGTGTGCGGTATCAAGGGGTTGATCAAAGTACTGTTGCAGGGTCTTTACGACATCTTGTTGAGCACATTCTATTTTTTCTTGTATGCTCACGGTTATTCCATATCGTTGTTAAATGAAGTAAGCGCTGCTTTTTCGTCATTACCCATCAAAATAGACACTTTTTGTTCTGCTTGTTGTAACTTACCCGTTGAGGCGTTAGCTAAGGCTATACCACGCTCAAATTGCTTTAACGACTGCTCAAGCGATAAATCACCTTGTTCCATTTCACCGACAATGGTTGATAGTTCTTCGAGTGCTTGTTCAAAACTTAGGTTTTCAGGTTTTTTAGTCGCCATGTTTAATTTCAGCCAGCATGATAAATTTAGGAGCCAATTTTAGGGGGAATGCTAAACTAGGTCAAAGGATGATCGTTGTTTTTTGAGTTATATCAGTTTAAATCGTATTTTTACCAAGTATAAGATGCGTATTAGTGCTCACTGTGTACAATAAAATTAATCAGTCGCTAGGCGAGTAGGGTATCTTGATCTAAAATTAGGCCAAACACAGTGTTTTACACTTTTTTCAAAAATGGCTTAAGTATTTCAGTATCTTGCCGATAAGCAGTTAATAATAAAAGTTTGAATAACAAAGTATAATACTTTGGAGGAAATGTGGATTTAGCAACCATAATTGGGATCCTTGGCGCAATTGGTTTAATTGTCATGTCCATGTTTATGAGTAGTAGCGGTGAAATGGGGATGTTTGCCGATGCGCCTTCTAGTGTAATTGTATTTGGTGGCTCACTATTTATTGTGTTATCAAACTTTACCTTGTCGCAGTTTTTGGGCATAGGTAAGGTTGTTGGTAAAGCATTTATGTTTAAAATCGAATCGCCAGAAGAGCTGATTGAAAAAGCAGTAGAACTTGCTGATTCAGCCCGTAAAGGGGGGTTTTTAGCCCTCGAAGAAGCCGAAATACCAAACCCTTTTATGCGCAAAGGTGTAGATATGCTCGTTGATGGCCACGATGCTGATGTAGTTCGTGCCACGCTTCAAAAAGACATTTCTTTAACCACAACTCGTCACGAACTGGGCGCCGGTTTATTTAAGTCACTTGCCGATATAGCCCCAGCAATGGGTATGATAGGAACGTTAATAGGCTTAGTTGCTATGTTATCTAACATGGATGACCCTAAAGCCATTGGCCCCGCAATGGCGGTGGCATTATTAACTACTTTATATGGTGCATTTTTAGCAAATGTAGTGGCTATTCCTATTCAGGTAAAACTTGAGCTTCGTAAAGACGAAGAAGCCATGAATCAGCGTCTAATACTGGATGCTATTTTAGGTATTCAAGATGGCCAAAACCCGAAAGTAATTGAAGGTATATTGAAAAACTACCTTGCTGAGTCTAAGCGCAAAGTAGATACCGAGGAGTAACCATGTCTGATCAAGAGTGCAAATGCCCACCACCAGGTCTGCCTGCTTGGATGGGAACATTTGCCGACTTAATGTCGCTTTTAATGTGCTTTTTTGTACTTTTGCTCGCGTTTTCAGAAATGGATGTACTTAAATTTAAGCAAATAGCTGGCTCGATGAAGTTTGCATTTGGTGTGCAAAACAAAATAGAAGTAAAAGATATCCCTAAAGGGACCTCGGTTATTGCGATGGAATTTACCCCAGGTAAGCCTGAACCTACCCCGATAGAAACCATTCAGCAACAAACCGTTGAAATGACCCAGCAAATGTTAGAGTTTCAAGCGGGTGATGAAAGCTCTGCTGGTGGTAGACAAGAGCAACGTGGCGATAAACGTGGTGGCGAGTCACGTAGTACATCGCAGCAGCAATCTTCAGAGCAAGCAACTTCAGCCGCCGATCAAGAACAAACTAACGAGTTAGTGAAAAAAATAGCGCAACAGCTCGAAAAACAAATTATCGACGGTGCAATCGAGCTTGAATCTTTAGGGCAGCAAATCATTATTCGTATCCGTGAAAATGGCTCATTTCCCTCTGGCAGTGCTTTTTTACAACCTAAGTTTAAGCCCATAATTCAAGATATTGGTGAGTTATTAAAAGATGTACCTGGAGAAATTACGGTATCGGGTCACACCGATGATTTTCAGGTTTCTAACGAGTTATATATTAATAACTGGGACTTATCGTCAAAGCGTGCTGTAGCAGTAGCAAGCGAATTACAAACAGTACAAGGGTTTGATAAAAACCGCATGATGGTAGTAGGGCGTGCTGATACTCGTCCACTTGTTCCGAATGATTCAAACGAAGATAGGCGTAGAAATCGCCGAGTAGAAATATCAATCTTACAAGGTAAGGCTAAAGAGTCAGACCCTATTGATGTGCGCTAGGCGAGTAGCGGGCGCTAATTTCTCTAATTAAGTTTCTTTTTAAGGTACTTAATCGCCTAAGTATCTTGGCAAGCTCATTATTTTAGCTTAAAGTACATTTCCTTAACATATGTAATGGATGCGCTGTGAAAGTTATAATTAAATATTGTGATATGCCAGGTAATGGTGATGGTACCGACGACGATACAAAAGAAAAATAAGGTAAAACATTTTGCCTGATTGGTTTTTGTATTTCGTTAGTATTTTAAGTAAAAGCTGGGTCTTTATGCTAAGCCCGGCTCTTTTTATATTTTTTATATTTAAAGATTACTTAGCCTTTAGGTTTGCATTACTGACCGTCGCTTTTTTCTTCTTTGGGGGGATAACAGCCTCTAGCTTGAGAGAGTTTGACGATATTTATATCTATCGTTATTTAGTATGGGCGGCTACCGATATTATATGGATGGCGTTAATAGCTTATTGGGGAATAAAAGATAAAGTTTATTTATGGCAATGCGTTATTGGTCAGTTAGTGGTTATTGGCGCACCTATATTACAATTATTCAGATTAGTTGACCGTCACCTTTGGGATTTAGCGTACAGCACCATTATTTACAAAACGTTAATGCCCTTTATCAACATTGGCACCGTCATAGTGTGTTATTTACCTTTAATTATGCTTTTCGCTAAAAAAAGTAATACCCCCTCAAAAATAGAAAGCGCTCCACCTTCTAAATAGCTGTGCTAAACTACTGTTCATATAAACAGTTAATGAGCAACTCCCATGAAACTCTATATCGCAGAAAAGCCATCACTTGGCAGAGCTATTGCTGATGCATTGCCAAAACCACATAAAAAACACGATGGTTATATAGAAGTGGCTAATGGTGACTGTGTCTCGTGGTGTATAGGGCACTTACTTGAGCAAGCTGAACCTGATGATTATGATGCGCGTTTTAAAAAGTGGCAATTTGAGCACCTCCCCATAGTGCCACAGCAATGGCAGCTCAAGGCAAAAACGAAAACGCGTAAGCAATTAACTATTTTAAAAAAGCTAATTAAGCAGGCATCAGTACTCGTGCATGCGGGGGATCCCGATCGCGAAGGCCAATTGTTGGTTGATGAAGTCATAGAACAAGCCAAAATAAGTAAAACCAAAAAGCAAAGCATTCAGCGTTTACTTATAAGTGATTTAAATTTAGCGGCGGTAAAAAAAGCGCTTACTACTATGCGTTCAAATCGTGAATTTATTCCGCTTAGTGTGTCGGCGCTTGCGCGTTCACGTGCAGATTGGCTATTTGGTATGAACCTTACACGTGCTTATACGCTGGCGGGACAAAAAGCAGGCTTTGGCAATGTGTTGTCGGTGGGTCGCGTACAAACCCCAATTTTAGGTTTAGTGGTTAATCGGGATAACGAAATAGCTAACTTTGTGTCAAAACCATTTTATGAAGTGTTGGCGCATTTAATAACCCCTGAGCAGCAAAGCTTTGTGGCCAAGTGGGTACCAAGCAAAGCCTGCGAGCCGTACCAAGATGAAGAGGGCCGCGTTTTAAATAATGCATTAGCCGAAAACGTCGCCTCGCGAATAGCCAATCAACCAGGTGAGGTTACAGCACTTGAACAAAAACAAAAAAAACAAAGCGCGCCGCTGCCTTATAATTTATCGGCACTGCAAATAGATGCTGCAAAGGCATTTGGTATGGCAGCTCAGCAAGTACTCGATATTTGCCAAACGCTCTATGAGCGTCATAAGTTAATTACTTACCCTCGTTCTGATAATCGTTATTTGCCTAAAGAGCATCATGTAGATGCGCCTGCAATTTTAAAAGCAATTGCAGCTAATGGCGGTCAAAACACTGAGTTTGTGAATGGGGCAGACGCTAAAAAACGCAGCAAATGTTTTAACGATGCAAAAGTGGCTGCACACCATGCAATTGTACCTACCGCTAAACAACTAAAAACAGCGACTTTGGCGGCTGATGAAGCAAAAGTATATCAACTTATTAGCAGGCATTACCTAATTCAGTTTTACCCCGATTATATTTATAACGAAACTAAAGTAGAGGTAACAATTGCGGGAGGTTTATTTAAAGCCAATGCAAAGCAAGATGTAAGCTTAGGGTTTAAGGTATTAATGGGCAAAGCCGAGCTAAAAGATGAAGCAACCTTGCCTCATTTAACAAAAGGCATGGCACTTAACTGCACTAAAGGTGAAGTGGTAGAAAAACACACTACGCCACCGTCTCATTTTACTGATGCAACATTGCTAAGTGCCATGACCGGCATTAGTCGTTATGTAAAAGATTCACAAATTAAAAAAATACTCAAAGAGACCGATGGGCTAGGAACAGAGGCAACCCGCGCAGGCATTATTGAATTATTATTTAGGCGTCGTTTTTTAAAGCGCGAAGGTAAATCAATTAAAGCGACACAAACAGGCTTGGCACTTATTAGTGTTTTACCAGAGGGCTTAGCTAGCCCCGATTTGACCGCTAAATGGGAGGCGAGTTTAGGCAACATTGCTCAACAAGCAATGAGCTACCAACAATTT
>NZ_DCYU01000048.1:15536-16932 GCF_002331165.1 Pseudoalteromonas sp. UBA2102 | reverse complement strand
CTAGAAATCACCTCAAATACACCTGGCTTTGAGCAAGAAATAGCAAAAGCACGCGCTGCTTATAAAAATACACTCATTGGCGCTGGCACAATAATTAACACCGCCCTTGCGCAACAAGCGATTGATGCCGGTGCGCAATTTATAGTTACACCAAATACTAATCAAGCCGTGGTAGAGCTTGCCCACCGCCATGGTTTACCTGTGTTAATGGGCGCACTCACCCCTACCGATATTGCCAATGCCATAGAGTATAACGCCGATATTATTAAAGTTTTTCCGGCAGGCAGTATGGGGATTAATTACTTTAAAGCGCTAACGGGGCCTTTTTCTGATGTGCCATTAATGCCCGTAGGCGGCATTAATTTAGACAACCTAACACATTGGTTTGCAGCGGGGGCATGCGCAGTGGCGGTAAGTAGCGATTTTAGTAAGCCGGTAAATAACAAACAGCAATACGACACATTAAGCAAATTGGTGTGCAAATACATATCAGCGGTTGCTCACTTAACAAACTAAATAATACAGCTAAAAGTGAGTTTTTATTAAGGGTAATACAGCTTTAATAACGCTCTTTTAACTACCCAACTTCTTTTTGATTTTAGTTTGCCACTCAAGTGCAAGCTCGGGTAGTTCAAGTGCTGCTAATAATACGCTTTCATAATCTGGGTATTGTTTATCAAAAAAGGCCTGAAACAACGTTTTAACCGAAATGTTATGCTCAGCTTTATGTTCAATAGTCACGACATCGCCCGTTTTAGCAACACCTTGCTCAAGCACTCTAAAATAAACACCCGTGTGGTAATACTGAGTAAACAGTTTTAGGCTTTGTTTACTATTAAGTGCAATAGCCAATTTAAAGCACGGCACACGGGGCTGGCTTACTTCAAGCAGTGCTGTACCTATACGAATACGATCGCCTATGTGAATATTTTGCTCATCAAGGTCTGAAATTGTGAAGTTTTCGCCAAAGGCACCGACTGCTAAATCATCATTTTTAAGGGTGCGCTTCCAATAATCGTAATGATTGTGCGAAAACGCATAAACCGCTTTATCCACCCCGCCATGATTGACTAAATCGGCTTGCTCATCACCTATTATATTCAGCTTTTCAATAACAACCGGCTCATTGGTTGGCGTTTTAAATATGCCCGTTTTAACCTTCTTGCCGTTATGCACAACCGTTTTTATTTTAGAAATATTGGTAGAGATTATATGCATTTACTTAATTGCATCCTGTTCGATACTTTGCCATTTATCCAGTGCTTGCTTGTCGCTTTGTTTAAACTCAACCCAGTTTGAGGAGTCTTTAAAATGCTCTTTTTTCCAAAACGTGGCGTGGTTTTTTAAGTAATCCATAATAAACTGTGCGCCTTCAAACGCGGCTTGGCGGTGGCGG
>NZ_DCYU01000048.1:0-15135 GCF_002331165.1 Pseudoalteromonas sp. UBA2102 | reverse complement strand
GCAAGTTGCCAGCGTGTTTGCGCTTGCTCGGCTATAGATTGCAGTAGTTGCTCAGTCATCCCTGGGTAGTGTTCAAGCTCAAGGGCGATTACGTTATCGCCGCTGCTAAATTCTCGCACAAGCCCTGTAAACGTCACTACGGCACCATCACTTTTGTTATTACTGCAAAGTGCGTCATGTTGCTCGCCTACTGAAAAATCCTGCGTTTGTACGTTAATGCTTATACTCATTAGCCACCTGTCACTGGTGGGAAAAAAGCAAGTTCATCCCCTGCTTTTACAAGCTCATCGCTTGATGACATAGTTTGATTAAGCGCACACAATACATCACGCTCTTCAAGCCATGCCTGCCAATGTGGGTTTTGCTCAACCAGCATGTGTTTAAACGCTTTAATGCTAAGGGTATGCGCTATATCAACGGTTAACTTATCGCACTTTAGGCGCTCTTTTAGTTGGCCAAAAAACAGTACGTTTACATGCCCTGCAGCTGCATCAGTATCATTTAAATTAGTCACGCTGCCAGCTACCATGCTTGCCTCCTGCTTTTTGCGTTACACGCATACCGTGTATTTCCATAAGCGGATCGGCGGCTTTACACATATCAAATAATGTAAGGGCCGCCACAGATACAGCGGTGAGCGCTTCCATTTCAACGCCCGTTTTACCCGCCAATTTACAGTAGCTAGTGACTTTAATTTGGCTATTTTCTTCATCAAGTTCAAAATCAACGGCTACTTTACTCAGTGCTAGCGGGTGACAAAGCGGAATTAAATCGGCGCACTTTTTAGCGCCCTGAATACCCGCAATTCGGGCTACGCCTAGCACGTCACCTTTTTTATTTTGATTAAGCAACACTTGCTCAAAAGCCTGTTTGCTCATTTTAATGTAGGCCTCGGCAGATGCATCGCGCAGAGTGACCTCTTTTAGCGATACATCAACCATGTTTGCTTGGCCATTTTCGTCTACGTGGCTCAGCATATTATTGCTCTCGCGATTCGCATTTTTTACCAATAGTAATATGCGGTGCAAAGTTACATGGCTTGTGCATTGAGTCTAACTGATCTTTTATAATACCTGTCCAGGCTGTTTTACATGCGCCCGTAGAGCCAGGCATACAAAAAATAACGGTGTTATTGGCAAGGCCCGCCAACGCACGCGATTGAATAGTTGAGTTACCAATTTCGCCGTACGAAATATGTCTAAATAGCTCTCCAAACCCATCTACACTTTTATCAAACAGCGGTGCAAATGCCTCTGGTGTTGAGTCGCGCTCGGTAAAGCCCGTACCACCGGTTACTAAAATAGCGTGAATGGTGTCATCGGCAATCCACTGCGATGCAACTGCTCGCATTTGGTAAACATCATCTTTAACTATGTCATTATCCGCTAAGTGATGGCCTGCTTCAGTAAGGGCTTTAATTAAATAATGGCCTGAAGTATCCGTAATTTCATCGCGTGTGTCGCTTACTGTCATTACGGCAATGTTTAGTGCGATTTGTGACTCAGTTGTGTGGCTCATAGGGTTCTTCTCAATAAATTAGGTTTGTGTTGGTCAAATTGCTCGTTAACAGCTTTAAATTGCGCCGGTGTATTGGTATTAACAAGTGCATGCGCTTTATTACATTTTAACGTTTGCACACCAATACTACGGGTAAACTGTTTAATTGATTTATGACTATTTACGTTTATGAGTAATTGTTTTAAATGACGTTTAACGCTTTGGGTGTTACGAATATACAGGGGTAACGGTTCATTTTCAAAGTGCCACGCATGTATTTGTGGCTGATTTGTTTGAAAGTGGGGATTATCGCTTGCTGCTGATGCAATTTGCGATAACAACGTGCAAGTAAGCAATGGCATATCAACAGCGGTTACAAGTATATCCTGCTCTGTCGCCATTAAAGTTGAATAAATCCCGCCAAGTGGGCCAGAACCTGGGTATATATCTGCAATGTATTGCGCAGTAGCACTTTGTACATTACGGCTTATAAGTACATCACTTGCTCCTGCTGCTGTTAATAATTCACATGCATTTTGCAGTAATGTTTTATTTTTTAAAATGAGAATTGCTTTATCGCTGCCCATTCTGGATGATTGCCCACCAGCGAGTACAACCCCCGTAAACACGGCTTTATTACTCATTTTAGCCGCCCAACATTGCTAAATGGGTTGTGGCGCCCGTTAAGCGCTTATCAAGCTCATGGCTAATGGTTTTGTTGCCCATTGCCGCTTGAATAGCGTTTACAGTGGCTGGCGTATCTTGCGCATTTAAATGCGGACGTAAATCCATTCCCTGCTCGGCAAACAAGCACAAATGTAATTTGCCTAATGACGATACTCTTAATCGGTTACAGCTTTTACAAAAATCTTTACTGTAAGGCATAATTAAGCCAATGCGCCCCTCAAAATCGGGATGACAAAACTCCTCTGCAGGTCCGTTTAATTTACCTCTTACTACCTGTAACCAACCTTGTGCTAAAAGCTGTGTTTTAACACTTAGCCCGCTTAAATGGTTTTGTTCAAAAAAGGTGGCACCATTACCTGTTTCCATTAATTCAATAAAGCGTACCGTTACTTTTTTATGTTTTACCCAGTCTAAAAAATCATTTAATTGGTTTTTATTAAATTGCTTAGCCAGCACTGCATTTATTTTTATATCTTTTATGCCCAGCTCAATTGCCCGGTCTATCCCTTTTAAAATATGGGTTAGCTTGTCGTGTCCTGTAATTAATTTAAACATACTCGGGTTTAAGCTATCTATACTAATGTTTAGCGCATCTAGGCCAGCACTGTAAAACTCATCAATTTTATTAAATAAGTTAAAACCATTGGTTGTTATGGCGACTTTTTCTATGCCTGGGGTGTTTTTACACTGCTTTATAATATCGGTTACGTCACTGCGTAAACACGGCTCACCGCCCGTAATGCGCACTTTTTTTGTGCCAAGTGAAGCAAATGCATTTACTAAGGTGTTTATTTCATTTTTATTTAAAAAGTTACGTGGGGTATCGCACTGATACCCATTTGGTAAACAATAGGTGCAACTAAAATTACACACATCGGTAATTGAGAGGCGCAAATAGTTAAACTGCCGACCAAATTGATCATTAAGCATATGCTTCCTTGTTTATTTACATTTCAACTGCAACATCAATACTGTTAGCGTTTTGCGCAGTATGCTGCTTTATTAATTGGCTTAACTGGGTTTTACACGACCCACAGTTAGTGCCGCATTTTAGTTTAGACCCCAATTGTTCTACTGTATTTTCACCACTTTTAATGGCGTTTATAATGGGTTGTTCACGTACTTTAAAGCAACTACATACTTGTGCGCCTTGAGTAAATTCTTCATCAGGCGTGGCATACAACAATGACTGTAATTGGCTAAAGGTTATTAAAGGCTCTGCAAATAAGTGATTTATCCACTCAAGTGATATGTCTTTTTGAGCCGACGAAATAACCGCAACAAACACTAACTGCTCGTTTTTAATACATTGAACATGCATTGCTTTTGCACTGCCCATTGCCGACCACTGCCCTTGTAACCCTGTCAGTGTTTGGCAATAATAAAGCAAATCATTTTGCGGCTCCTTGAGTGCTAACTGATAGTTAACACAATTACTTGCGTTAACTTTAAGCCAAAAATCACTGGTTATTTTAAGCTCTGTTTTGCTAAAAATTTGCATGTACTGAGCAAACTGCACTTTAACTAAATCAACAGCACCATGCTTACACTCAGCTTGGCCCGAAATAGGGTCAACAACCGATTGATAGAGCCCACTTACCGTAGCGGATGAGGCAAATTGCTTGTTCCAGTGAATAGGCATAAAACATTCGCCTTTTCGCACGGCCTCTGTCACTTTTGCATGAGCCGTCACTTGCCCAGTTTTAGCATTGGCGGTTATTAAGTCGTTTGCTTTTATGTTTAATTTGCATGCATCTATGGGATTTATTTCAATATATGGGCGCGTTATATGAGTAGAAAGGGCTGTACTTTTTCCGGTGCGGCTCATTGTATGCCACTGATCGCGTATTCGCCCTGAGTTCATTAAAAACGGGTAATCGCTTGATGTTTGCTGCACAGGAAGTTTGGGCGTTATAGGAATAAAGCTGGCTTTATTATCTGCGGTGCTAAATTGATTATTAACAAAAACCTGCCCGTTTTTATATGGCTCATTTTTTAGTACCGGCCACATAACCGGTTTTAAGTTATCGTATTGCTGCTGCGAAAGCCCCACTAAAGCTGATAAATTTAATAGCCTATCACCGTTATTTTCAAAATCAGTCAGCTGTGCCCATTCTTCAAAAATGCCACTGGGGTCTGTAAAGTCAAATCCTTCAAAACCCATTTTTTGGGCAACTAAACACATTATTTGCCAATCGTTTTTAGCCCCCGAAAATGGCTCAACTAGCGGGCGCTGCCTCGATATTCTTCGCTCTGAATTAGTCACTGTGCCGTTTTTTTCACCCCACCCAGTAGATGGAAACGCCACATTAGCAAATTTTAGCGTATCACTTTTAGCAATACAGTCAGACACAACCACCAGCTCACATTGCTCAAGTGCATGTTGTATGGCTGCGTTATTAGGTAGGCTCACCATAGGGTTGGTTGCCATTATCCAAATAGCTTTTATTTTCCCTTTGGCGATTTCATCAAACATATCAATCGCATTACACCCTGCTTTTTTAGCTATTGTTGGCGATTGCCAAAAACGCTGCACTAACTGTTGGTGTGCGTCGTTTTCAATGTCTAAATGTGCTGCTAATTGATTTGCCAACCCCCCTACTTCACGCCCACCCATAGCATTAGGCTGCCCAGTTATAGAAAACGGGCCACATCCAGGTTTTAACAATTTACCCGACGCTAAATGCGCATTTATAATGGCATTACACTTATCAACCCCTGAGCTTGATTGGTTAATACCCATTGAATAAAAACTAATAGCGGTTGGGCTTTGTGCAAATAAGGCGTAAAAGTCACTGACTAGCTGCGCGTCAATATCACAAAAATCACTGACCGCTTTAATACTCCACTTTTTAGCCTCTGCAAGCGCTGTTTCAAAGCCGTTTGTATGCGCGTTTATAAATTGCGTATCTAAATAGTTATGTTCACTTAAATAAGTAAGTAAGCCGTTATAAAGAGCCCCGTCGCTGCCTGGTTTTATATTTAAAAAGGTATCGGCAAGTTCGGCTGTATCGGTTTTTCGCGGGTCGATAACCACTACTTTCATGTTTGGATTAAGCTTTTTTGCGCGCTCCATACGCTGGTAAAGCACCGGATGTGTCCACGCTGCATTTGAGCCAATTAAAATAAGTAGCTCCGTCTGCTCTAAATCGTCGTAGGTACATGGTACTACGTCCTCTCCAAACGCACGTTTATAACCGGCAACCGCCGATGACATACACAGCCTTGAGTTTGTATCTATATTGCCTGAGCCTATGTAGCCTTTCATTAATTTATTGGCAACGTAGTAATCTTCAGTAAGTAACTGCCCCGATACATAAAACGCAACCGACTCCGGTCCATGCTCTTTAATAATGGCGTTAAATTTCTTGGCAACGTAATCAGTTGCCGTATCCCAGCTGGCGGGTTCGTTATCAATAAGGGGCGATGTTAAGCGATTATCAGTGCCGATGGTGTCAAGCAAGTGCGTGCCTTTAACACATAAACGGCCAAAATTAGCGGGGTGCTCGCGCGTGCCTTCAAGTTTTGTTGGGGTATTATTTAATAATGAAATATCAACCCCACAGCCTACACCACAATAAGCGCAGGTGGTTTGTTTAAGCAAAGGTGTGTTTGAACATGTGTTTAATGTTTCCATACTGCTCTCTTATTCTTTGTGTTAAGCGCTCTGTGATACTGGCTCATCTACTGGGGTTAGCGTAGCTATTTTATTATCAAGTGCACTGCTAATAACGCTTTGCACTAGTTTTTCACAGCCTCCACAACCCGTACTTGCTTTAGTGGCTTGCTGCACTTTATTTAAATCGCTACAACCTTGTATAACCGCTTGTTCAATTGTGTGTTTTGTCACTTTGTGGCACGCACAAATAATGGCATCACGTGGCAAATCATCAGCGTTTAGCTCGCCCGCGTCACCTGCAAGCGGCATTATTAATGACTCTGCGGGCACACTAAGCTCAATGCCATTTAAGTGATACTGCAATAAATTATCGTAATCACTTGTATCGCCAACCAGTACAGCACCTATGAGCTTATTGCCTTGCTCATTAGTGACTGCTTTTTTGTAAATACCGCTTAGTTGATCTTCAAAGTAATAGCTAATTGCGCCTTCACTGCGTGCATGGGCATCACCAATTGAGCCTACTTCAACACCCATTAATTTAAGCTTGGTGCTCATATCGGCACCGCTAAATTCATCAGCACTATTTGAGGAATTGTTAGAGGTAGTGTGTAAAGCTTTGTTTGAAGACCACTGTTGTAAAACATGCCCCGCCGCTACTTTTGCCATCGCGTAGCCCGGTGCTACAAGGCCAAAAATAAAGTTATTCCAAAGGGCGCATTCGCCTATGGCGTATATGTTTTTATCACTCGTTTGGCAATGGTTGTTTATTACGATGCCGCCGCGCTCACCTATTTCTAAATTAAACTCACGAGCTAGGTTATCGTATGGGCGAATGCCGGCCGAGAATACAATCATGTCTGTTTCTAGGGTTTGCCCCCCTTTAAAGCACATTTTATAACGGCTGTTTTCACCTTCTATAATTTGCTCTGTCGCCACTGATGTATGCACTGTAACGCCCAGCTCGGTAATTTTATTTTTAAGCAATCGACCACCAGCACCATCTATTTGTACGCCCATAAGTTGTGGTGCAAATTCTATTACATGGGTTTGCAAGCCAAGCTGCTTTAACGCGTTGGCTGCTTCAAGCCCTAATAAACCGCCGCCAATTACTACGCCCACTTTGCTGGCATGTGCAGATTTTTTTATGGCGTGTAAATCGTTAATGGTTCTGTAAACTAGGCAATGCTCACGGTCTTTTCCTGGAATGGGTGGTACAAATGCAAATGAACCGGTAGCCAATATTAACTTGTCGTATTCAAATGTTTTGCCTTTTGCAGTAGTGACTGTTTTTGCATCGCGGTTTATATCAACCACTTTAGAATGAGTATGAAAGCACACTTGCCAATCTTGATAGGTTTTACTGCAGGTAAGCGCTAAATCATCTTCGGTTTTGCCTTTAAAAAAAGACGAAAGCTGTACGCGGTCATAAGCGAGTCGGTCTTCACCGCTGAGTACGGTAATCTCCATATTTTGAGTATCACCTTGTTGTGATACTAGCTGTTGTACAAAATGATGGCCAACCATTCCATTTCCGACAACTACAACACGCTGCTTGCTTGGCATTAAAATCACCTGTTTGATTTAAAATACACTTAACTTTAGATGGGTACTTTAAATGTATAATTTATTATGTGTTGGTTATAGCAATATGCAAGCCAGATATATAAACAATATATTTCAACAACTTAACTAATTTAATACAGTGAAAAAGAAGTGAAAGCACCACAAGCTGGCGCTATTGCACCAACTTGTAACGCTTTAAATTAAATAACGAGGGTTTAGGTTAAATACTTAAAATTTAGCGCTTACCCATACCCACAGTTTTTGGGTATCGACTTTGCCTGCAGCGCTATCGCCTGCTGAATAATCGGCATATTTTGCGCCTACCGCATAGGTTTTATTAATAGGCTTTACGTATTGTACGTTTAGCTCTGTGCCTAAATCATCAACGCCATTGGCGCTATCGTTGGCATCAAAGCTGTGATACGCAAACAGCCATTTACCGCCGTAAGCTTTACCATTTAAACTTACATAAGTGTCATCAAGCCCTTGTGCTGGGGTTGCTAAAAACGTATCGGCCCAGCCATTAAATTTATGCATTGTGGCAAGCGGCGTGGCAAAACCATAATCGCCATTATCAGAACCCAGTGACTCAATTCCGGCTTTTAATGTAACGGTTTCAATGCCTAAACCGCCTAAATCAATACCGCCTTCAAACGCATAATAATCAGCGTCAAAATCACTCATGCTCGTTGATGCAGATTGCGTGGCGTACTGTGCTTTATAGTAAAATTTAATCTCGCTGAGCGTTTTATTACCATTAAAAGAAACACCATAAGTATCTAAGCTGTCATTATCTATTGCATCGTCACTTAATAAATAGCTGTATAAAACCACCTTACCTAGGCTTGTTTTAAAGCTTGCATTGATAAGATGATCGGATGCATCAATATCTTTGCTATCAGCAAATATACGGTTGCGCTTACTTATGTAGCTATAGTGCAAGTTAATATCATTAAAGGTGTAATTTACTGTTGCAGCATCAAAGGTTTGCCTATCTTGCCTAAAGCCAACGTGGCCTACAAAGCGCTGTCCATCAAGCGCTATTACTTGCCTACCTACTTTAATTGATAAAGCATCTTTTGCGTATTTAACAAAAGCCTGATCTATCTCTGTGGTTTCAGGGTCGGCTATTACTGAGTAATTTGTATTTTTACCCAGTGTATTGTTGTAATCGTCTACACCTAATAGGCTTCGGCTATCTTCGACCTCTAATAAAGCAGAAAAGCTATTCACTTCATCGGTTTTATGAGTAAGGCGTGTACGCAGCGTTAAGCTACTGGCATCTTTTAGTGCGTTATCTTGCTCTGCACTTTCATAACGCAGCCTAAAATTAAGGTCGGTTTGCGCTGCAACACTAATTGAAGGCGCAGCAATGCACCCTATCATTAAAATAATAGGTAAGTTATTTTTATAATTTAACATGTTGGTCTCTTAGTTTTTAATTATGAGCACGCACAATAAAATGATAAATAAACACAGCGAAATGCTCTTCCAGAGTAATACTGGATCGCGTTTCATTATTGAAATTTTGTTGGCTGAGCTCTGTAAATGTGGATTAGGTTTACTAATATCTGTTAAAAACTCAGAAAATGCGTGGTATCTGAGCTCTGGTTTTGGCGCAAGTGCTTTCATTAAAGCCTGATCTAACCAAAAGGGTATATCGGCTCGGTACTTGCGAATACTTGTGTATTGCCAGTGGCTGTAATCAATAGGGGTATGACTTGCCGGTAATGTTTTATAAGGCAGCTTCGAGCACAATAACTCATAAGCAATCACCCCAAGCGAAAACATATCGCTTTTAAAATCGGCGTGCAGCGAAATAAGTGTTTCAGGAGCCGTATAATCTATAGTCCCTTGCGGGCAGTCATCGGCTATTTGCTTAACCGACTCATCCATAGCCGCAACACTTACAGTACCGTAATCAATTAACGTAACTTTACCGTGAGCATCTATCATCACGTTATCGAGCTTTAAATCACGATGTACCATATCTAATCGCTGAAATGCCCTTAGCGCATGCACTATTTGCTCTACAATACTGCGCACTTGAGCTATTTCTAAATAAGGGACGTCGTGCTTATAGTCACTGAGGGTTTGTCCGTCCATGTACTCGCAAATATGATATAAAAAACGGCTTTGCGATTGTGTATTTAAAACCTTCATTACATTAGGATGATTAATACGTTGCCCTACCCACCCTTCGCGTATAAAGCCTTGAAGGTAGTGTATATCGTCTTCAAAATTAACCGAAGGTGCCTTTAATACAACGGGAGGTGCATCAGGTGCTTGCTGTACCAAATAAATGTGCGATCGGCTGCTTTCGTTGATTTTACGAATAACCGTATAACCATCAATTATTTGGCCAACTTCTAATGCGCGTGGTATTTTTCGCTGCGTTAACGATTGATAAAGCTCATCTAGATTTTGCTGTGCAATGCTATTTACCTTCACTAATAAACAACTCACATTATCATCACTGCCTTGTGCTATAGCGCGTGAGGTAATGGCACTTGCTGCCTGCTCTAAGTTGTTATGGGCGTTTATTTCGTTGGCAATTTCACTATAGGGCAATACATCATGCACACCATCGCAAGTCAGTATGTAAATATCGCCGGCTTTTAGGTCAACTTCGTAAACATCAATTTCTTGATGTGACTGCGCGCCTAAAGCACGAGTGAGCGTATCGTTTACTTTATGATCCCGCGTTATCGCTTCCATTTGATTATCGCGTAAACGCGTAATGCGAGTATCCCCTAAATGAAATATATACCCCGTAGCTGATTTTAATATAAGCGCCGTAAAGGTGGTCATCCAATCAGCTTGGCGTTGCCCTAAGTGGTTATAGTTAACTGATTGCGAATATAACCACTGATTTAAGCTAGCTAAAACCTTAGAAACCGATTTTTTGACCGCCCAGCTGTCGGGTGTATTTAAATACTCATTTATAAAATGAGTAACACTGAGCTGCGATGCTTGTTTGGCATTTTTAGCCGATGAACACCCATCCGCTAAGCACGCAATAGCGCCTTTTGTTTCTTGTTGTTCGTGCTCAGTATTTAAAGCAGCAAACGCATCTTGATTTTCATCTTTTATGCCCGCGGCACTGTGCCCACCAAAAGAAACATCTAGCGTATTATTACGAACTTGAGCGTGTTGGGTTTCATCAAACATGGTTAACGCTGCCTTAAGTCACTGAAATAAGTTCAACAGAGCCATCTTCGTTTACTTCTGTGATGTGCCCATCTGGCTCTTTCATGAAAAATAACGCCCCTAAACCTAACAATGCACTGGCAGCAATAATCATAAAGAAAGTTTGGTAATCCACTAATGAGAGCGCCGTTAAATACACCACCGCGCCAACGTTACCGTAAGCGCCTGTCATACCTGCAATTTGCCCTGTTAAGCGGCGTTTGATAAGTGGCACAGCAGCAAAAACCGCTCCCTCACCAGCTTGCACAAAGAACGAACACGCCATGGCAGCAGCTACAGCAAGCCAAAGTGGCCAGCTAGCGTCAACTAAGCCCATAACAAAGTAACCTACAGCTAACCCTGAGGTAAGAACAATAAGTGTTTTACGACGACCCATTCTATCTGAGATCCAACCACCACCCGGGCGCGAGGCTAAATTCATAAACGCATAAGCAGAGGCCAGTAAACCTGCGTACACCATATCGAGGCCAAACACTTCCATAAAAAATAATGGCAACATAGATACAACGGCCAGCTCTGAGCCAAAGGTAGTAAAATATAAAATATTAAGTACAGCTACTTGTTTAAATTCGTAGCGGTGTGATTCTGGCACGGGTTGTTTAAAGATATGTCCGTTTATATCAAAGGTTTTATATACCTCGTAAGCGTATAACAGCACTAAAAATGCATAAACGGCTAAAACAAAATTGGCAGAAATTAAATTAGCGCCTGTAGGAGACAACTTCCAAGTAAGTAAAGCCAGTGCGCCATACATAGGTAATTTCATAATAAGCAATAATACAAAGTCACCTTTACTGGTTACTTCCATTGCGCCTACTTTTTTAGGCTTAAAGTACGTCCCCCCTTTTGGTGTATCGGTTACGTTTATGTACCAAATAACACCAAAAATAACGCTAAGTACGCCTGTTAAACCAACGGCATAGCGCCAGCCATCGTCGCCGCCAAACATAAGCGCTAATACAGGTAGTAACATGGCAGCGGCAGCGGAGCCAAAATTACCCCAGCCTCCATAAATACCTTCTGCTGTACCAAGCTCATTAGCCGGGAACCACTCGCTCACCATACGAATGCCCACTACAAAGCCTGCTCCAATAAAGCCTAGTGCAAAACGCGCGATAGCGGCTTGCTCAAAGGTGGTGGCCATAGCAAACATAAAACACGGTATGCTACATAAAATAAGTAAAGCGGCATAAACAATACGCGGGCCAAATTTATCTGTCAGCATGCCAACAACAACACGCGCCGGAATGGTTAAGGCCACATTTAAAATGAGCAGCGTTTTTACCTGTGCCATAGTTATACCTAGCGAGCCCGCTATTGCCCCTAATAATGGAGCATGGTTAAACCATACAAAAAAAGAGATAAAAAACACCATCCAGCTTAAATGTAGTATTTTCATTTTTCCGCTAAACGATATGAGATTAAACCCAGAACTCGGTTGCATGTTTTTTTCCTTGTAACGATTATTATTTTAAGCAGTGAGTACGACTTTGGTAGTAATAACACTGCGACGATTGTTAAATTAACGTTAACCGCTTTCAGCAATTACTAAGCCAACAATTAATAGGTAGGTTTTTCAGTTACTTATATTTTTGGGAATTAATATTTATTTCGCTTTGCACTATTTAAGCAGCTTTGTTGGGCGTAAACAGTGCAAAGAATTTTTAAGCTTTACTTGCTCTAGGTTTTAACTAATTGGTATTGTTAAAAAAAATTATGAGAACTCATTAATGCAAAAACCCCCTTTAACGTATCAGCAGCAATTACGCTATTCTCGCCATATTATGCTTCCTCAGCTAGATATAGATGGACAAGAAAAAATATGGCAAAGTCATGCTCTTATTGTGGGGTTAGGTGGATTAGGCTGCCCAGTTACGCAGTACTTAGCGGCATCGGGCGTAGGTACGTTAACGCTTGTAGATAACGATGTGGTTGATGCAACTAACTTGCAAAGGCAGGTGCTCTATAAACAAAGTGATGTTGGGTGCTTAAAAACCCACAGTGCAAAAAAACAGTTAACTCAGTTAAATGATGAAATAGAGATCCACACTATTGATGAATTTTTAAATGAAAACTCGCAGCTTGAACAATTACTTAGCAAAGTAGATGTAGTTATTGACTGCACTGATAACTTAGCAACACGTAATTTACTCAACAGCGCCTGCTATAACACCCGTACGCCCTTGGTTTCGGGCTCTGCTATAAGGTTAGAGGGACAAGTAGCTTGCTTTACAATGGCGCCTAATAGCCATTGTTACGGGTGTGTGTCACAGCTCTTTGGCGAACAAACTCAAAGCTGTTCAGAGTCAGGCGTGCTCTCTCCTATTGTGGGGCTTATTGGTAGTATTCAAGCGACTGAAGCACTTAAAATTATTGCAGGACTGCCTAGTAAACTCACCGAGCAGCTATTACTTGTAGATGGTTTGAGTATGGAGTTTAACCGTTTTAACATTGTTAAAAATAAGCACTGCCCTGTTTGCAGTGCTTAATTTAGTACATGGTAAATACATGACTGCTTTTTAGAGCCTAATTTAGCGTTTCTAGGTTATTTATTGTTAAATAAATCTGCTCGCCTAGGCTTACAGCACTTTGCTGCCATTGCCTTTTAGACACCGCGCAATACAGTAATTGCGTATCTACGTTAACTGTAAGTAGCCATTGCTCATCAAGCTGCTGGGCATTTTCAAGCATACCTATTAGTACGTTTGCACAGCTCTCGTTAATTGGTTTTACTTTGCTGTAGGTTATTTGGCTGCTTTCTATAATTAACTTATGGTTTTGTTTTACCAGCGAAGGCACTGCATATAAATGCTGCTGGCTATTACTAAGAGTAAGCTGGTAAAGACCAAAAGCCTCATTAAATTCAGGCTTACTATAACTAAGTATACTGAGTGGCGTTTGGCTCTTATTTGTATAAATACTTTGCACCACTTTTTGTGTTGCACCGCACTGGAACACGTTGCCTTTCGCTATATGAAGTAATGTATCGCTGCAATAAAGTAGCTCTTTTAAAGAGTGGCTGACAATAATAAATTTAATACCATGGGATTTATTTAGTTGTTGAACAGCCCCCAACATAGTAAAACGCGTTGACCAATCTAAGGCGCTAAATGGCTCATCAAGTAAAACAACAGATTGCCCACTTAGTAGTGTTCTTGCAAAAATTACGCGCTGGCGCTCCCCGCCCGAAAGCCCCGACACATCACGATTTAGTAATGGGTTTAGTGCTAATAAATCAATTACCTGATCAGGCGTTAGGTTATTACTTTTATTTTTACAATGCTTGTGAGTAAACAGTAAATTACCCATTACATTTAAATGTGGAAATAACGGGCACGACTGCAGCTGTAAAGTAAGTAGGCGTTTATCTGGCTTTAAATGGGTAATATTATGATTATTTATACACACATTTTGCGCTGTCGTAAGCCCTGCTATCGCCTGTAATAAGCTCGATTTGCCAGAGCCCGAAGGGCCAAACACCCCTAAAATATCAAATTGATTTATAGCTAAATCAACATGTAATTCAAAATCGTCCAAACGTTGATGGCATTGTATTTTAAGCACGATTAGCAGCTCCGTTTATCACGGTTTTATTAAATTTAAACAACAACACTAAACACGCAAACGAGATTGCTAGTAATACCAACGACAATTGGTGCGCTGCCCCATAATTAAGCGACTCTACATGGTCGTACAATGCAATAGACACCACTTGTGTTTCGCCTTGTATATTGCCACCAATCATTAGTACTAAACCAAATTCTCCCAATGTATGGGCAAAGCCCAGTGCAAAGGCACTGCCTATGCTTGGCTTTAATAGCGGTAACGTTAAATACATAAAACGCTTAAATGGACTGATCCCTAAGGCAATAGCAGCTTGATTGTAAGTAGTATTTATTTGTTTAAAGCCCGCCAGTAACGGCTGCATCACAAAAGGGAGAGAGTAAAATAACGAACCAATAACCACCCCTTGAAAACTAAACGCGAGCTGCGTACCCGTGAGCCAAAACCAAAACTGGCCAAATGCATGAGTAGGTGAAAACAATACCAATAAATAAAAGCCCATTAGCGTAGGCGGCAGCACCAAAGGCATTGCTATAAGTGCTTCTAATATAGGCTTTAACTTACCTTTATAACTGGCTAGCTGCCATGCAAGCGGAATGCATATAATCAACAAAATAGCAGCCGTTATAAAGGCAAGTTTAATTGTAAGCCACAGCGCTGTTACATCACTTGCTAACATCACTTTCCTTTGCTTTATAACCAAGCTCTAATAATGTTTTTGCGGTTGAGGGGGCATTTAAAAAAGCCATAAATTGTTTAGCTGCCGTTAAATGCTTAGTAGCGCTTATGATAACGCCTTGCTGCGTTATTTCAGGGTATTTTTCAGGTTCGATAAGCGTGTAATTTAAATATTTTTTATTTTTAGTTTTGCGATACGCCGACTTTAACGTAGATAACGCGACCAAGCCTTTAGCGGCATTGCCTGTTTCTACAAATTGAAACGCATGGGTAATATTATTTGCATACACAAATTCATACGGTGTTTTTATATA